>CAJQNE010000500.1 GCA_905479545.1 uncultured Gammaproteobacteria bacterium
CTCGTTGTTAGCACGCTGTTTGATCCGGCTTCCATTAACAGCGGCTGAGCAAACCAACCCGTATCGCTCACCGCCTTACCGCAGGCGAGCACCCTCGCACCCTCGGCAGCCGCTTGCTCAAGCTGTTGCTGGATGCGGAGCAAAAAATCCTGTCGGGCCAGCGGTGCCAGTGTGGTACTTTCCAACATCGGATCACCCGGTTCAAGCCGCTGCATTCGCAGGCTAAACGACTCAATAAATTGTTCATATACCGACGCCATAACAATCAATCGTTTCGCGGCGGTACAGCTTTGTCCGGCATTGCGAAAACGAGCAATTACTGCAGCTTCCGCCGCCTGCTCAACATCAGCGCCCTGCAACACTATGAACGGGTCAGAGCCACCAAGTTCCAATACCGATCGTTTACCATGCGCCGCTGCCAGTCTGGCCAGCTTTCGGCCAACCGTAATACTGCCGGTGAAATGCAACGCCCTGATTCGCTCATCCGCCACCACTGAAGCGATCTTATCGACCCCGATTAGTAGTGTTCTGAGATAACTTGCGCCGTTAGCCGCCTCCCGCGCTAAGCGCTCCAACAACAATGCACTGCCACTCACGTTTGTGGCGTGCTTCAGAGCCAGCGTATTACCAGCCAACCACGCAGGTACCGCACAACGAAGTACCTGCCACAGCGGGAAATTCCATGGCATTACAGCGAGTACAACACCTACTGGCTGAAACGAAATTCGGCCACCATCCTGATGTTGGTCACTTAGCCACTCAGGTCCATGCTGAGAAAATTCTTCGCAGAGAGCTATCGATTTATCAACTTCAGCCAACGACTCAACCAGCAGCTTGCCCATTTCAAGCGTAATTAATTCCGCCACCGCTAGGCGGTTAACACGCAACAAACGACTAAAACGCTGAAGGAATGCAATGCGGTTAGGAAGATCATTCAGGCAACTAGTAGCAATATGCTGCTGCAATTCGGCAATTGCAATTTCAACCTCAGCGAGACTATGCTCCTGATAGTGTTCCAGCAGCTGCTTATTGGCCGGATTACGACTAATAAACTGCCCGGCGTCCGGGTTCTTAATAGTGGAAAATGACACGATGTTTACCCAGTAATAGTTGCCAACAGCTTTATGTTGGATACCGCTCACAAATCATGCTGCAGCTCACAATCGCAGATTGTTGCACTGCTTCAGTCTGGCACTCCTGACCAATCAAGCAACTGTTCAGCGAAGGCCCGCGGTTTTTTCGATTTTATCGCGAAGCCGGGTGAGGCTTATATTCATTTCCCGTTTTAAGGTCGGCTTGTAGTAGAGCACGGCGAGCTTGGCAATCGGGTCAGTATGGGTATCACCGCGAATTCGCATGAACACCTCCGTTCCACCCTCTGCATTCCGCAACACTATGCGCCCTTCGGCAAACTCACGGCGTTGATCAAACGAAATTGAAAACCCAATCTGTTGATCATCAGCCACACTGGAAATCCGGGTTACGCCCGAGATCAGGCCACGATCCCACTCAACGGTCGAACCTACACCCAATGCAGGGCCTTTGAATTCCCGTTTCATGGACGGCATGTCGACTTCGTTCCAGATGCTCCACCGCTCCCAGGCCACAGTACTGCTAACCAAAGGATAAATTCGAGAAGCAGGCACGTTTACCAGCACGCTCTCTTCAACATCCCACTTGCCGTCGACAGTGAACGCCAGTACGAACAACGCAGCGAGCACCGCAATAGAGCCCACAGCAATAACAACCAATATGCGACTAAGCAACGGCTTGGGTTCAGGACGGTTTAGCATTTAGGGCCTTAATATTGAGTGACAACTTGCGATAGAGGGCAGAATTCTACCCTACATTAGGGAACCATGCGGAGTTTAGGGCCATAGGCCGAATCGGGTGATCTACCCGACAAACAGCCATCGAATTGCGGCGATAAAGCCAATCACGGCGAATATCAAACCAATAGCCGCTAATGCAATCACTCCCCATAACATTAACCGCTCACGGCGTTGAATAGCGGGGCTAACCTGGGCTTCTAAATCACGCCTCAGAAGCTCCATATTCTTACTATTCGCTTTTGAGCCAATATCGTATAAGTCGCCAATAAACGGTATAGCGCCTATCAGCGCGTCACGACCAACGTTAAACAGCATCCGAAACACCGTACGACGGCGAGCTCCTGCCTGAACTGATCCCGCAACTACCCAAGTCGACACCAACATACCGATAACATCACCAATGCCGGGTAACAGACCGATGATGCTATCCAGACCAAAACGAATCCGGGTCCCCGGAATACGCAAAGACTGGTCCATTACCCACGACAATTGCTCAAGATGTTGAGGCACCTGTTTCTTGCCTAGCGGAGTTTCAACACCTGATCGCTTGCCTATAGCTGTTTTAGCCATGCTATTTATCTCCGTCCTTGGGAACTGCAGAATCAGCATCAACCGCTGCAGAATTACGCGCTTGTGGTTCGATCACTACCGGCGCCAGGCCTTTAGTAGCCTTCCCTTCACCACTGTCGTTGGCCTCACCGGCCTGAGCAGCGGCGGGCTGTTGCAATAGTGGGATAAGCATTTGTTGAGCATCTAACCCCAGCAATTCGAGCGCCTGATCTGTAATACCGCGCAACCGGGCATCCAGCTTCAGCACACCGTTATCTTCGATCAATAAACCTCGCTCACGCAAACTCTGCAAGTGACTGCGGAATAGCGCTTTATCGGCAAATTCAGGAGAGTCTTTGGCGCTTAGTAAGTTAAGTCGTTGAGCCAACGTTTCTACCTCAGCGATCAAGCCCTTTTGATCCAACTGCATCCCCAGCTGCTCGTTACGCATCAATAGCGCGCTAATCATGCAATAGCGCTCCAACGTCTCCCGTACAGTTCTACCCAACGCTAACAAATCACCGAACCGCGGGTCGACTGACGAAGGCCGACTCAACTTTGCTGTTTTGCGGCTATTTCGCCTTAGCGCCCCACCAGTATTAACTTGAGCAAGTAAGCCAAGCTCAACCATCCCATCCACAACGTCGGTAATAATTGTAGCCACTTCGTCGCCGGTCCATCGCAGCGTGAATTCAACTTGCAACAAGGGATAAAGCTGCAAGCAGATATCTTCGATCTCAGTCCGGGTACGACTGTCGTCATAGTGCAGCAGGCTAGCAACTAAGCCCGGCAATACGACTAAATGTTGCAAGTTATTCCGGTAATAAGTGAGTTGTGCCGCCGATTTGCCTGTAACCGCAAGCAGGTCACCCCAAGGGTGAGCGATTCGCTCTAAGCGAATCAATGGCGCCGCTTCGTCTATCACCGTCGCACCCGTAAGGTTTTCATCGATAACGATGTCGTCGCTGTATCGCAGCCGTTTCAATAGCGCCAATAAGCCATCGATGCGTTGTGCCAATTCCCGCTCACCCAGTGTGTGTGCGGGCTCAGCGAGTAGCGCCAAACCGAGCAAGCCGATAGGATTTACGACCGCCGCGGCATTGATACGCCGCATTACCTTATTGGCGAGATCGTTCACTACCGGCTTAACCCAACTATCGTCAAAACCGACTTTTTTGCTGTCTTCTCGCCAATTCGGCTGTTGCTCGTCGAGGTATTCGCCCAGGTGCACGGGTTTGCCAAAGGACAAATGGGCTTTACCGAAAGACTGCTTTAACACTTTTACCAACTTCAGCAGTTCGAAAATTGATTCTTTCTTCTTCGATCCACCACGAAGCTCCTTGGCGTAACTACTGGCTTCCATTAACCGGTCGTAACCTACATATACCGGCACTAAAACAATCGGCCGCTGTGCGTCACGGAGGAAGCTGTCCACCGTCATTCCGAGCAAACCGGCCCGTGGTGCCAATAGGCGACCTGTCCGGCTCCTGCCGCCTTCGGTGTAAAAATTCACCGAATAACCACGCGTTAGCAGCATATGCATATATTCTCGGAATACTGTCGAGTACAGCTCATTGCCGTTGAATGAGCGGCGCAAGTAAAACGCGCCACCCCGGCGGAGCGTGCCACCCATTGGCCAGAAGTTCATGTTAATGCCCGCTGCTATATGCGGCGGTACTAAGCCGTTGTAGTACAGCACATAGGACATCAATAAATAATCCAGATGACTGCGGTGCGACGGCATGTAAACGACTTCATGACTGGTAGCGATGTTCCGCAACCGTTCGGTGTGGTGAACCACAATGCCATCAAAAATCCGGTTCCAGAACCAACCCAACAAACGGTCCAGAATCCGTATTGTCGAGAACGTCAGGTCAGCGGCAATTTCTTCAGCGTATTTTCGCGCCCGCAACCGCTCACTGGCTTCATCCTTGCCGCCGGCCACTTCCGTTTGAATCGCCTGCAACACCGTTTCTGAGCCAAGTAGTGCGTTAATTACCGTGCGACGGCTCGACAAGCCCGGCCCAAGCGTCGCGACCCGTTGTTGGCGAAAATGCACCCTTAATACGCGCGCTAGTTTTCTCGGCAAACGCTCCGGATCGACGCCGTGTTCTATAAATTCGCGTAGACGCAGTGGTTGGCCAAAATTAACGAAGACCCTGCGCCCCTGAAGCAGCACGATAAAGAATTTTCGCAACGGCCCGGCATTTTCAACGTCAGTCACCAATAGCCGCAGCATTGACTCTTCTTTACCCGGGTCACGGCCCCAAAAAATCGATACCGGTACAATCTGCGCGTCAAAAGCGAAATCGGCCGCTGCAGCTTCGGTTAACCGCTCAATGCGGGTCGGCCTATGGCGACCGCGGCCCCGCCGTAAGCGAAACCAGCCGTGCGCCTCTGGCCGTTCAATATAAATACAGCTACCGGCCATCTCAGAACTTCCGTCACCTACCTCGCTCGGCAAGCTCTGTGGGCGTGGCATATTGTAATCACGGGCCAACCCTTCCAGCACCGCGTGATCCGAAAACGACCGGGTACGCAACGCATAAACCACCGGCATATCGTGGTCCAACCCTAAACTACCGGGCAACGCATCGGGTAATACCTGAGCTTTAACCCAGCTATATATCGGTTTGTGAATCCACCACAGCAGCGTAAGCCACAGTCGTTTGAAAAAGTTCGTCATCTAGAACCGGTTTCCCAGTGTTGAAATCAGTACTCAGTCTAGCAAATGAGCTAAGCATAACGCGTACAATTGCCCCGATAATGCACCGCGTTTACGCTTAGCGTCTCCGTCCAAGCCTCTCACCATTGTAGTAATGTCATGTCAACGCTCAGCAGCGCCGGAATAGCTTATGCAAAACCTGACTGGCTAAAAGACGCGCCGCTATTGGATAGCGCTCTTTGCGGCGAGGGTTTGCCACAGCATTGGGCACAAAAACAGACCTGCACGATTGCCGAAACCGGCTTTGGCAGCGGCTTAAACTTCTTAGCAACCGTGCAAAAATGGCTGTCTGACGGCGGCGCAGCTGAATTACATTATATTGGAATAGAAAGCAGCCCTTGGCGGCCCGCCGATATCGAACGAGCGCTAGCGTCCCGACCAGAGCTGAGCCCGCTAGTCAGCCTGCTATTGCAGCAATACCCGCAACCATTGCGCGGCTGGCAGCGACTGCGGTTTCCGTTATGGCGGACAACATTGGACCTGCTATTTGACGACGTCGATACTGCGGTTGCTGACATAACCCACACTGTAGATACCTGGTATCTGAACGGTCACCCTGTACCCGACTCATCGAAGACCAGCGTTCGAGACCATCACAACGCCGTGGTGCCGAAAACCGCGTTAGTCGTCGGTGCTGGTCTGGCCGGGTCCGCTGCCGCCTCGGCGTTAGCAAAACGCGGTGTCGATGTAACGGTATTTGATGCGCTCGCCAAGCCTGCAAGCGCCACATCCGGCAACCCCATAGCCGCACTGCAAAGCCGCTACCACCGTAAACAAGACCACCTTGGCCGATGGTCGCAAGCCGCTACCAGGCATGCGTTCAGAGAACTTGCGGAGTTTCGTGAATCTTCTATCGAACTTCAGCGCTGTGGCAGTATTCACCTGCTTCGCGACACTGATCAACAACTGGCACTAGCCAAGCAATTACAACTTCCGACAGCCGTTGGCCAATGGCTATCTCCGGCTCAGGCCAGTGAGCTGGCTGGCATTCAAATCCCCTTACCAGCACTCTGGCAAGCTGAAGCCTGCGTGGTTAACCCGGCCAGATTAACTGAAGCTCGGCTTGCCAGTAACTCTCGTATAACTACGGTGTGTGGTGTCAAAACAGCTAGGCTGCAATATACAGCGAACCAGTGGCACGCCTTGGATAGCAACGGAGCTCTATTAGCGAAGGCGGATATTGCTGTACTAGCAACCGGCGCAAATACCACTGATTGGCTGCCCTGGTTGCCACTTCAGCTAGCGCGTGGCCAGCTAACTGCCGTATCAACCTCAGCGCAAACACCCTTCACCCTCATCGGCTACAGCGGCCAATTAATGCCACCACGCGACGGTAAGATGTGGCTTGGCGCTACTGCCGCACGCCAACCACTCAGCACTGAAATACTGCAGGCAGAGCACAACGAAAATATCGAGCGACTGGCAACCGCGCTGCCCGAACTCCATCAGCAACTGGATTGTTCAAAGCCAACGGGTAGAGCCGCCATTCGCTGCAAATACTTAGACCATTTACCACTGGCCGGCGAAATTTCGGCGGATGATGGGTCAGGCCTGTATTTAACCGCGGCACATGGGGCACGGGGTGTCAGTAATTCCAGCCTCTGTGGCGAAGTGATTGCCGGGCTCGCCTGTGGCAATCCGCCGCCACACTCACTAGTTAAGGCTGTTGCACCACTGCGCGCCTGGAAGCGATACATAAAGAAGTCGGGCGCTCCGGCCGAAACGTCGCCGATTAATGGCACATCGATAAAGGTCATCCGTGCAAAATAATTCCCGACAAATAACCAGCAATCAAGCCGGGCCGCACCCCCGGCTGAGCGAAACAGTGCGTAAACATTGTACAACATCGCTGCGCAGCCCCATTTCGGAACACACTGCAGCCGCGTTCGACCAAGCCACTAGCTGGTTGCAAGCGCGCGCAGACCGCCCGCTAATGCTGGACTCTGGCTGCGGCACGGGCATGAGCACCGGCCTACTCGCCGCGCGCTATGCCGATGCCAATATTATCGGCATAGACCGGTCAATTCACCGATTACAAAAAACTACTGCTGTTGATAACAGCCTCGCCGAAATTGCGGATAACGCCTGTTTGCTGCAGGCTGAGTTAGTCGACTTCTGGCGCTTAGCCTTAGCAGCAGGCTGGCAGCTACAGCGGCACACTATTCTGTACCCTAATCCGTACCCCAAAAGCGCTCATATGCAACGTCGCTGGCATGGCCACGGCGTGTTCCCAACCCTGCTAAAACTGGGCGGGGAAATCGAGCTGCGTAGCAATTGGCGACTGTATTTGGAGGAGTTTTCTACCGCTGTATCCGAGTACAACATGATTGAAACTGGTGGTCAGCGTAATCGCGAGCTAGGTAGCAACGATGCTATCGCTAGCGGCAGTCCTATTGAACTAATCCCGGCTGAAGAGCCAATCAGCCTATTCGAAAAAAAGTACCGCGATAGCGGCCAACCGCTTTACCGGCTGGTAATTCAACGCTAATTCGTTATTCGGCACCCGCCGCCAGGTCATAACCGGCATTCGCCCAGCCGAGGGTACCGCCGTCGACTAGAACGGAGTCAGCGTAACCGGCAGCATCCAACAACTCACATGCCTGCATCGCCCTGCCACCCACCTGGCATAGCACGTACAGTGGCCTGGGGTCGTCTACGGTCAGGCCCAGCTCTGCTAGCGTGCTCGTCGCGTTAAACTCACTTAGCGGAAACAACCGAGCACCTGGCACATGGTAAGCTTCATACTCACCGGATTCCCGCACATCGATCCGCAAAACATCGCCCCCCTGCTCAGCAGCACGGCTTAATCGTTGATGAAATTCCTGAACATCGATTACTTCTTTTGGCACTTACACGCTCCTTTACTCAGTAAATCGCATCCTACGCCGCTACCGCCGACAATGCTGCTCACGCGACAGAAATCAGGTCACACATTACTGTGTGACGAATTGCTTTAGTTCCTGCTATAAACACAAAGCTGGTAGAAAGGCTTTTAACCGCGCTGCGTTCGCGCATTCAACTATTCCAATGAAAGGCAGCAGAAATGTAGCTGCTGAGTGTGAAAATTATGTATACCGCTACCGCTGCCGCACAGGCCGCCGCACAAATTCGCATCAATAAGTCGCCGCTCGACATGCTGTTCGAGCGCGCCGAAAAACACCCGAATAAGGTCTACCTCCGCCAACCGGTAAACAGCCAATGGACTGAATTCAGCTGGGCCGAAGTTGCTGACCAAGTACAGCGCATTGGCGCCGGGCTAAAGGCGATGGGCATCAATAAAGGCGACAAAATTGCCATCGCCGGCCGCAATACCGCCCATTGGATTATGGCCGACCTCGCAGCCGCAGCGGTCGGCGCGGTCGGCGTCGGGCTATACCCGAAAATGTCTGCCGAGCACGTCGCGTACGTACTTGAACATTCCGAGGCTAAAGCTGTATTCATTGGTCCCGCAGACGATGCCGATGTGCTCAACGCAACCATACCTGCTGAGGTAACGCGCATTCGTATGCCATACGCCAGCGTTACCATGCCCTGCGATAAGGAATGGAATGAGCTATTAGAAAACCAACCAATAGCAAAAACAGGTGTGGTTGAGTTCGCTGATGATGATGTTATCGGCATGATTTATACCTCCGGCACCACCGGTAACCCAAAAGGTGTGATGCTGACGCTTGGAGGCACAAAATTTTCCATGGGCGGTTTGCTACAAGTGCTCGGCGACGGCCAGGATGAGCACTGGTTTTCTTACCTGCCTTTAGCGCATATTTTTGAGCGTGGCGTTACTGAACAAGCCAGCCTTTATCAAGGCGCGACCGTTAGCTTTCTGGAAAGCCTCGACAAAATGGCGACACAACTAGCCGAAGTGGCACCGACGCGGTTCGTCGCTGTGCCGTTAGTCTGGACGCGGTTTCAGAAAGGCATTCAGGAAAAAATGCCTCCGGAGAAGCTTAGTCGTTTATTAAAAATCCCCATCTTAAGCGGCATTGTTAAGCGAAAACTGCTGACGGCAATCGGTTTACAAAACGCCAGACTGTGCATTTCCGGTGCCGCGCCGCTCGCTACCGACACCATTGAATGGTTTGCCAAACTAGGCATCGACATAATGCAGGGCTATGGCATGTCGGAAAATTCGGCGTACTGCAGCACTAACACCGCCTAAAACAACCGTATCGGCTCTGTCGGCAAGCCCAACCCGGGATGCGAAATAAAAATCGATGACAGCGGTGAAATTCTGACCCGCCACCCCGCCACTTTCGCTGGCTACTTCAAAGCTGACGCCAAAACTAAAGAGACGCTCACTGACGATGGCTGGCTGCACACGGGAGACCGGGGCAAGCTCGACGCCGACGGTTACTTGTGGATTACCGGTCGGATAAAAGACATCTTTAAGACCGACAAGGGCAAATACATCGCCCCTGCCCCCATCGAAAACAAGCTGGCAAAAAACCAATATCTTGAACAGCTCTGCCTGCTTGGCGCTGGCCACAAACAGCCGGTAATGATAGCGACCACTGCCGAAAATGCCGCCAACGTCAGTAACGAAAATATCGCGGCATCACTGGCAGCCGATGTAGAAGCCCTGAATGCCACGCTGGAGCCACAGGAAAAAATCGCAAAAATGGTGGTTACACGTGCGTCGTGGACAATCGAAGGTGGTGAGTTAACCCCAACGATGAAAGTTAGACGGCATACAATCGAAGAACGCTACAACGACGAGATTCCGGGTTGGTACAACCATTCTGAAGCGGTTATCTGGCTAAGTTAGCCCGGCGAAGAACTCAAATACTCCTCCGATGCATTCACTACTGAATAATGGCCCGGCACACGCCGGGCTTTTTTTGCCACTGAAAAACTACGCTGCTATTCGCAGGCTCCGTGCAATGGCTTAAGTCAGAAGTGCCCCCAAAATAATAATTTGCCAGTCACATTCCCTACCCGTACGAAAACCAACTTCAGCGACGGATTGCCAACCTCCCCCCGCAACAAAGTTACCCTGCAATCACAATTTGCAAAAATGTGTCACAAACAAGTTCGGGTTGTTATTCCCAAAACCTTCAACAAGCTGATTTTTAAACGCTTTTTCGAGGACTATTATCCTTCCCATCTAGAATGCAAATCATAACAACACCATGCAGAGTGGCAATATTAATTCCAGCAGCTATATTAATCACCACAATAAAGCCGCGTGTATGCGCTTCGTAAAACACAGGGAACGGAATAAATGGACTTACTGAGTTATTGCTTCACCAGCGCTGGCACTAACCCGCTGGGCGACATACACATCAACTATAAAAACGACGCAATTTACTCGTTGACGTTTGCCCAGTGTAGCGATGGTGCTCTGCGTGAATTGAACCGGCGTTTAACCGACGTCAAAATTCGCAGCGGCGAAGAACCTAAAAAAATTACTGCCGCGCTTAACCGTTACTTGCACGGCGATACCTATGCGCTCCACGGGCTGCAGATATATCCGCAGGGCTGCAGCTTTCAACAACGGGTCTGGCGGAAATTAGGAACTATTCAGAGCGGCACTACAGTAACTTACGGCCAGCTAGCCCAACTGGTTGGCTGCCCGGCAGGTTCTCAGGTTTTGGCCGAAGCGCTACGAACTAACCCGGTTCAAATGATTGTTCCCTGCCATCGTATCGTCGGCAGCCACGGAGTACACGTAGACTACGGCGGCGGACTAGACCGGAAAGTATGGCTAAACAAGCACGAACACCTTAATACTCAGCAAGTCGTCGCTGAAGCTGCTTAACGCCGCTTTCAAATAGAGCTCGCGGCGAACAAAATGCCGCACAGGCTAGTAGCGGCCACGCCGACCGGTTTTTTCTTTGTGGCCACCGTCCTGCTTTTTAACCGGCGGCTCTAAACCTACGGCGCTGTAAACCTGCGACAGCAGCTCGTCTTCCAACTCGGCAAATTTACCACGCGGCAATCGAGGGCTTAAAGCCACCGGGCCATGCTGAATACGGGTCAGCCGACTCACTGTCAGGCCAACAGCCTCCCACAGGCGCCGAACCTCGCGGTTACGGCCCTCGCGTAGCGATACGTGATACCAGCTGTTAGCACCGGTGCCACCCGCCTCGTCGATGCTATCGAACTTAGCCGGGCCATCTTCCAGCTCTACGCCATCGCGCAGCTGCTTGAGCATTTCTTCGGTCACATCGCCGAGTACACGCACCGCGTAACGTCGCTCAATGCTCCAGGATGGATGCATATAGCGATTCGCTAACTCGCCATCCGTGGTGAATAGCAATAAACCCATGGTATTGATATCAAGCCGACCCAATGCAACCCAACGGCCGCGGCCGACTTTCGGCAGGTTGTCGAACACGGTTTTCCGACCTTCAGGGTCGTTCCGGGTGCATATCTCACCGGTTGGCTTGTGGTAAGCCAGCACGCGCTGAGTGCCGCCTAATAATTTGTCGGCACGCATACGCTTGCCATCAATCTCGATAACATCGGCGGCGGAAGCCTGCACACCCAACACAGCTACTTCGCCATTCACGGCGATACGGCCCGACTCAATCCACTTTTCGATTTCCCGGCGTGAGCCAAAGCCAGCCGTCGCGAGTAATTTTTGCAACCGTTCCGGTTTTCCGGCATCTGCAAGAGCATCTTCGACCACCCGCTTACGGGCGTCACGCACCGATTTCACCGGGCGACTGGTTACATATTTTGCGGTCTTACGCGGCGCTTTGCCGTAGGGATTAGTGGAAGGTTTGCCCTTTCCCGGTCTCGCGGGGCCTGATTTGCTCATCGGCTGTTAACTCGTCTGATTGGGAGTCCTCTGCTTCCGCAGGGCTTCCTTGGGTGTCCGCCTCATCGGCGGTCTGGGTGTCGCTACTTTCGTTCTGAATATTTAGCTGCTCAGGGGCATCTTCAGAGCCATGCTCATGGCCATCGACAGTCGCCCGCGGTGCCTCACTTTGCGCGGCCAGAGGCAGCTCAATTTCGGCTTGTATTTCACTCAAATCGCGAACTTGCTGCAGCGACGGCAGGTCTTCTAACGATTTCAAATTAAAATAATCGAGAAATTCTTTAGTCGTTGCGTACAGCGCAGGCCGACCTGGCACTTCACGATGACCGACTATTCTAACCCAATCACGTTCTAGCAGCGTTCGGGTAATGTTGCTGCTCACAGCCACACCGCGCACTTCTTCAATTTCACCGCGGGTAATAGGCTGTTTGTAGGCAATAAGCGACAAGGTTTCCAGCAGAGCTCGTGAATACTTTTGCGGCTTCTCTTCCCACAGTCGTGATATCCACGGCGAATACTTGCTTCGCACTTGGGTGCGCCACCCGCTGGCAACTTCTTGTAACTCAATGGCACGGCCTTCGTAGTCGGCCCGCAGCGCTGCTAGCGCCTCACGCAAATCTGCTTTTTCAGGCTCAAAACCACCCTCGAACAGGCTCTGCAGCTTATCGAGTGTTAACGGCTGTCGCGATGCCAACAGCGCACCTTCAACAATGAGCTTAATAGATGTGACGTCCATGCTGACCTAAGCTCTTACCATCAGGTCTTTGGCAGCGTCACGCCGGTCTGACCCTGGTACTTACCACCGCGGTCAGCGTAAGACGTTTCGCAAATTTCGTCGCTTTCAAAGAACAGCATCTGCGCCACGCCTTCATTCGCGTAAATACGGGCAGGCAACGGCGTGGTGTTGGAAAACTCCAGTGTGACGTGGCCTTCCCATTCCGGTTCAAGTGGCGTGACGTTAACAATAATTCCGCAGCGCGCGTAAGTGGATTTACCCAGGCAGACGGTTAGCACGCTGCGGGGAATTCGAAAATATTCTACTGTGCGCGCCAATGCAAAAGAGTTCGGCGGAATAATGCACTCGTCGCCTACTACGTCAACGAAACTATTTTCATCGAAGTTTTTAGGATCAACAACTGCAGAATTAATATTGGTGAAAATTTTAAATTCACGCGAGCAGCGAACATCATAGCCATAGCTGGATGTGCCATACGAAACGATGCGCTTACCGTCCACATGGCGTACCTGGCCACTTTCAAACGGCTCGATCATGCCTTCGTTCTCGGACATTCGCCGAATCCACTTATCACTCTTAATGCTCATGTAAAGCTGCTCTTAAAACCGTTTAAATAGACGTATACGGCCTGAATATTGGCCATTAATTAGTTTCTACTAGTTATTTTCTACCACGATGTTCGGGAACACCGCTTGATAATCACGCGACGCCATCGCCAGTTTGGCCGTCATACGACGACTAATATCCTGATAACGTTGAGCCAAATCACTGCCGGGCTCAGCCGCTACTGTCGGCATACCGCTATCAGCTTGCATGCGAATATTAATATGTAGAGGCAACTGACCCAATAGCGACACCTGCTCTTCACCCGCCAGTTGCTCACCGCCGCCACTGCCAAAAATAGCTTCTTCGTGGCCGCAGGCCGAGCATACATGGGTGCTCATATTTTCAATAACGCCCAGCACGTTAACGTTCACTTTCGCAA
>CAJQNE010000501.1 GCA_905479545.1 uncultured Gammaproteobacteria bacterium
CCAGCCGCACTGCTTCACCCTTGGGCACGATAGTGTCGACCTGATCTTTATGCCGGTTTAAATAGAGGTGGGGAACCTGCCCAGCCCTCTCATCAGCCTGAATAAGTTCACCAAGCGTAGAAACACCATCACCTTCAACAAAGGGAAGATATTTCAAAGTGAGCGAATATATTTGCCCTTTAGACTGACCAGGCTCCCGAATAAAGAACACCCCGGCCTCGCCTTCCCAGGGCACAAACGCCTGCATCAGCATTTCGGCACCCTCGGGAAAACCAGCAAGGTAGCTTTTCAACTGATCGTCATTTTCAACTAGCTTCACCCCGGCACCACGACAGCCGATATCAGGCTTAGCGACCAACGGGTATTCGATACCATGCTGATTCTTCAACACGCCTGCCTCAACAAACCTCTGCTCTACACTGCCGCAAGCCTTTAGCACCGCATAATCAGCTGTCAGTTTCCGCGCGTGGCTGCCAAACAAGTCCAGTATCCGCCGTTTGGATTCACCAAACAGGCCACCGTTAGGAAATGTTGGATTCGCAGCGCTCGGAGATAGCAAGCCGCCATAGCGTATGAATGCCCAGGGAAGCCCCACCAGGAACGGCGCGTAAAACAACCACATCGGCAAAAATTCAAACCATGAAACAATCCGTTCACCGCGCTCCAGCGCGGGCATACCCGCGTGGCGCGTGGTTCGGTAAGCCAACGGCACCTTAAACGACTCCCCTGACGGTTCAACCTCTGTCTCGTCGGTAGTCGTGGCAATGTTGCCAGCCTGTGTCTGCATTATGGTCGCAAAGCCGTGGGTATAAATTTGTATTCCATACTATCAATCATCCTTTATGGCTGTCGGCGTGCAAATCACTTGCCGAACTACTGCCCGAATCTCCGGAGCCAGGCATCGTTGATGGCAGCACGGGTGGCTCAAGTAGCGCTTTACGAAGCACTCGCTGCACCAAAAACAACATAATAAGCAGTAGCGGCACTACCACCCACCAAGAATGTTTTAACTCCAGATACCGCTCAGTAAAGTCAGCGACACTGGCCGTCAATACAAATAAACCAATGGTCCAGATTATCACCAGACCGACAGCGTAAGTCGCAAACCGGCCAAAATGAGCGCCCACCAGACCACAAGCGGTATAACTTGGTAGGCGCAAACCAGGGGTCAGTCTTGATACTAGAACCAGCGTAAACAGATTTGCTTTCAGCCAGCGCTGGGCTTTATGCAAACCGCGTCGCTCCAGCCACTGCTTAACCCGGGGATGCCGACGGGCGTAATAGCCGATTGCATATAAACCCAGGTCGCCCACCACAATGCCCGTGAGCACCGCACTAAGCGCTACCATGAATAGCTCCGGTTGAGCGGCAGCCATGGCTGCACCGGTCAAGGTCGCTAAATCTTCCAGAATAAAACTCAGCACCACCAAGCCAACAAACAAGGTAAACGGCTGGCTGGCTTGCGCCAGAATCCAATCAGTCATTAAATCAGGTTACTTATGCTGTGTGTTCCGGTCGGTGATAGTCGACAAATAGATAGCCCGACTATCGGCAAGTGCTGCGAATTCAGTGCACTAGTTTACGCATAGTTAATAGTGAACGTTACCGCTAGACATATTGCGAAACAGCAACTAGGGTTTGTAAGGGTGTTGAAATTGCCGCAGTTTGAACCCATATTGCACACTTGCAGGTAAGTAAACGCTCGAAGGTAGTCCCGACGACTATTTAACGGAGCAACAAACATCCGAGCATGAACACAGGTGCTCGACAAATTAACGGCGCAAAGGCATGATACCGCGCGCGAAATTTTGACTGACCTTTTAGCCACGGGATTCTCCAGCAATAAACCGGCCATGTTTTATGCTGATTCCAGGCGTTTTTGAGTGAAATAAGAATGGCTCAAGTGAAAGAAACCGAAAAAGTAGCCAAGCTACTTACCGAAGCGCAGCTGCTGAAAATGAAAGCTGCTGACTACATGAATGAAGATCAGCAGGCATTCTTCCGCTCAAAGCTGGAAGAAATGCGTGCTGAAGTGCTGGACCGGGAAACCGGTGCCCGCGAACGGCTACGCACCATTGATGAGAGTGCGCTTACCGACATGAATGACCGGGCCTCAAGCGAAGAGAGCGCGTGGTTAGATTTACGGCTGCGCGAGCGTGAAGCGTTCCTGCTCTCACGGGTTCAGAAGTCGTTAGACCTTCTCGATTCCGGTGATTATGGATATTGCGAGGCTACCGGTGACGAAATAGGTATCGAACGCTTGTTGGTACGACCTACTGCCACGCTAAGCGTTGCCGCTAAAGAAGTAGCCGAGAAGCGCAAACGCAGCTTCCGCGACACGCGATAACGCTTAACCCGCCCGACGAGGTTGGCACTACATCGCCGGGCATGTAAATATCGGGTTATGAAACACCCAATCCGATATAGCGCTATCAACTATATAAGCTGCGCCGCGGTCGCTACTTATTTGGCTACGACGGATCTGCGGGCATGAAAAACCCGTGGAACGAATACGCCCTACCGGTTCTGCTGGATAAAGCTTGCAGTCTGAAACCGATGATGCGTCAGCGAGAAATTATCGTTCCGCAAGCCAGTGGCGTAACGCTTGAAATTGGCATTGGTACCGGCCTGAATCTCGCATACTACC
>CAJQNE010000502.1 GCA_905479545.1 uncultured Gammaproteobacteria bacterium
ATGCAGGAAGCAGGTGTTCCGGCTAACGCTACCGACAGCAGCCTGAACGAAACGATTGCTGACCCACTGGATGCTTTGCTAAACAGTATGACCAAACCCGAACTACCGTCCGGCCTGATTATCTTTGGCTTGTCGCCCGAACAAGAAGCCCGGCAAGCCGCACTACGCGCTATTGCTGACGGCAAAACCCGAGCCGCAATACTTATGCCGGATAACGACTGGGGTGTGCGTGTTGGCGCCGCATTCCGGGCGGCATTCGAACAATCAGGCGGCCAGGTTATCGGCGACGGCCCATACACACCGGGAACAAATGATTTAGGTCGCGATGTTGCCAAGATGTTGGGGTCAAATAGCCGCAACCCGCTGTGGCGCGACGTCGGCAGCTTCAGCTCAGCGAACCGCAGTATTTACGAAGGCGAAGATCGCCAACGTCAGTGGTCTGCTGATCGAAACCAGATAGACATGGTATTTATGGCCGCCTTCCCCCGCGACGCCCGGATACTGCGCCCGTCGCTGCGATACCAGGCCATTCGCTTGCCGGTGTACGCCACTTCACATGTTTACAGCGGTCGCCCCAACCCACGCTTTGATGCTGACCTCGACGGCATAACCTTTTGCGATATGCCGGTAATGCTACAAACGGCTAGCGAGCAAGTGGATGTGAACGCTGATTTACGCCGTTACCCACCGCGGTTGGTTGCACTGGGCCGCGATGCCCGAATGCTGGTCGACAACCTTGCTTTACTGCAAACCGATAACACCCGGCAACTGCAGGGCGCTACGGGCAAACTGAGCATGGTCGACAATCGCATCGTCCGACAGCTATCTTGCGCCACGTTCGAAGAAGGCAACCTGGCGCCGCTACCCGCTCCCGGAGAAGTTTTCGAAACCGATCCGGCACAGCTACCTCCAGCCGACGATTTTGAGCGACTCCAGCAGTCGCTGTAACGCTTCGACTAACCGCTATGCCTCATCGCGTTGCTAAGAATGCAATCTCAACTCCCACCTGCTCCACTGCGGTTCCGCTCACGTTCTTTTAAAGCAACGGGCTGATCAAACGCACAGCATCCTGCAAAAACTTCTGAGTGGCTGACCGTTGTTGCCAATCAGCTAAGTCCAGTAGCCTACAGTCGCTTAAATATTGCTGCTGCAAAGCAGCGAGCTCAGCACTTACCTCCGCAGAGTAAACGAATAGCGAAATTTCAAAGTTCAGCCAGAAACTTCGCATGTCAAAATTGACTGAGCCAAACAGACTTACTTCGTTATCAATAACTAACGACTTGGTGTGCAACAACCCACCCTGAAATAGCGCAATAGTAATTCCGGCGGCGAGCAACTCTTCGAAATGAGAACGACTTGCTAGCTGCACCAGCCGCGAATCGTTTTTATCCGGCACTACCAAGGTAACTTTTACCCCGCGTTGCGCAGCGGATATGAGCGCCGCTACCAAAGCCTCGTCGGGCACAAAATAGGGAGTCGTAAGGGTCAGCGATGCCTCGGCGGAATAAATAGCCGTTAACAGCAGTGAGTGTATTGCACCGGGAAAAGCCGCCGGGCCGGAAGCCACGACTTGCAGCAAGGTATAGCCCTCGGGGCCTGCGGGAGGAACCGCGGCCAGCGTGCTGAATTTATCAAATTCATCACCCGACTCAACGCTCCAGTCGACACCAAATACGCTCGCCATACACGCGACCGACGGGCCTTCGATTCGCATCACAGCGTCTACCCATTCGCCGACGCCTTTACCCTGCTTAAAGCAGGCCGGATCGACCAGATTCTGGCTGCCGGTATAGCCAATCGCATTATCAATAACGACAATTTTCCGGTGATAGCGTAAATCGGCTCGTCGCTGTAACGAGCGTGGCAACGCGGCCACTAATTTCACGCCGGATTTTCGCAGGCGCCTTGCATTTTTGCCGCGCAAAAACTTTTTGCTGCCAACAGCATCAACCAATACCCGGCACAGCACCCCTCTGTCACTCGCACGCAATATCGCTTGCAGCACAGCATCCGCCTGGCCGCCGTCGTACCAAATATAGAATGCCAGATCGCAGCGGGTAGTGGCTCCGTCGATATCAGCGATGAGCGCAGCAAAAAAGGCCTCCGGCCGCTGCAGCAGCTGCAAGTGGTTACCGCGCATTGCCGGCACTTCCATCAGCCCCAGCGCTTGCAGATATAACGGCTGACCGGCACGAGCATCCGACGACACGGCTTCGCCCCATTCCTCCTGCAAACCCTTCAGGTGACGCTCTGAAATAGCCTGCGCGCCGGCATAACGGGTTCGCCGCTTATGCCCAAGCCGCTTGCCGCTGAGTAACAGGTAAAACGCGGCACCAAAGAACGGCACTGAAAAAATGATCATTAGCCAGGCTAGTGATACGCCTACCGGCAACCGGCGAGCGATAATCCGCAGCGACAAGCCGATTAAAATCGACCAGTGTAAAACCACGAAAATACTAGGAATGAGCTCCGACAACTGTGTCATAGGTTTTAAGTTTCCGGCATCGGTGCTTAGTCAATAACAGGCTTAGCCAAGCTGACTATAGAGGGTGTCGCAAAAATGCTTAAGCTCGCAAGTAAGCAGAAAAATTAAAAGAACCGTTCGCGCTGAGCTCGTCGAAGTGCATGCTACGGACCTTCGACAGGCTCAGGCTGAACGGTTATGGATAACTCGGAGTAAGGGCCTAGGCTTTACAACACCCTCTATAGGCAGCCCTACTCGCATCGCTACATAAGCAGAAATGCGCTCACCGCTAACGCTCAATACTGAAGAACAAATCACCACCGGCATCCTCGCCGGACTGAGTTTCGAGCCGCCAGCGGTTACTAATTTGATAGCGCAGCTGCAGTGATGATTCGGAGTCAAACAGGCCTACCCCGTAGCTAACATAAAGTTTCGGCGTCAGGTAACGGCCAATGGTTACCGTGGCGGCTTCTAACGAGTCGCCCGCGCTAAACTGAATATCATCAAGGCCTAACCGCGAGCCAAGGCGTTTAGCGACAAAGCTACCACCGCTCTGGGTTAACGCCGCCAGAGCCGCGCCCATAGCATCGTTGTCAGAGCTACTCGCCTGACCCGGTGGTTTACCCGTGATCAGGTACGCCAGCGCTATGTCGTCCGGATAAGCCGGTTCAGAATAGACCGCAAAGGTTGGTTTGCGAACAGAGCCACGCACCAGCAAACCGGCTAATGTGCCGTCGGTGGCAAGTCGGGTCGCTTTTATATCCATACCCGGGTTATCGAGCGGGCCACCGGCAAAAATCAATCGCCCGTCAGTAATGGTCAAATCCTGACCCAATGCTTTGTACCGCCCCGTAGTTACAATTAGCTCGCCTGTAGCTCGTTGGCCACTGGTCACCGCGTCGACATAGCGAAGCTTGCCGCCCAATTCGGCTTTTAAACCAAAGCCTTCAAATTCAACTTTCTCGCCCAATTGCAGTTGAATATCAATATTCACTGCCATGCCTTCGCGTTGCTCTTCAGCTTCTTCGCCGACAATAATGACATCACCTGAAGTGCTGACTCCGCCATTACTTTCTGGCAGCTTTTTCGGGGTAATCTCGGCTTTTGGCACTTTTAATACGCCGCTAACATCCAACGCGCCGGGTACTAACTTCACATTTATTTCGGGTGATATCCAAACCCGCGCGTCGGTGATATTCAGCGCCTGGAAATTGCTGCCACTAACCTTAACGTTGGCATTAGCACCGCCCTCCACTAACTGCATATCGCCACCCAGCGTTAGCTTGCCGCTGCCGGATGTCAGCTCACCGCTTAACTGGAGCTTGCCCTGCGGCTCACCGCGTAAGGTAATGTCGACATCGCTGAGCTCTAACCCGGCGGCAGGAATGAGCGCATGGCCATTGCGTATATGAGCGCTGCCCACAGCAATGGGCTGCTGCACTGTTCCGCGAATATCAAAGTCGACCACCAGCTCGCCGCGGGTTTGTTCCAGCTCAGGGCTGAACGACGCTATCGGCGTTAAATCCTGAATCACTGTATTGATGTCGCCGGATAATTGACCATCACTTAAGCGATAGCCAAAGTTTGCCGCCAACTGTCCCGCCGACTGGTTATTCGACATCAACGGCAATGACAATTTGGCGTCTAACTGTTCATTTCGCATCGAAACCGTCACCCCGCCAGTAGCAAATTCAAGCCTCGGCAGGTCATCACGCTCAGGAACAATCGCGCCGGCGTCGAGCTTCAGCTCCGCATCGGCAACAATAGAGCCACCGGTTTTTGCACCAGCCTTAACCTGGCCATTTATTTCAGTGACAATTTCCGGATTGACCGGCAGGAATTGGCGGAAGTACTTCATATTCAAGCGACTTAAATCGGCCACCGCCTGCCAACCACCCTGCTGGCTCCACTGACCTTCTAGGCAAAGCTCCCGATTCGGCGATGGACCGGCGGCAGCACGCCGCCCGTTTTTTTTCTTCTGCCGACGGTCGCGGGCACTGGACTTTCCACTGTCCGGGCTTACTCGCTGGCTTACCACCTCAACCGGATCATTAAAGGCAATTAAACAGGCTCGGGACAACTCAGCTGACTTCGGCCCGGCAACAATTGCAGCCGGGGCGGCAAGCGCCCAGCCGTTAACGACCTCGGGAGCCAGCGATAACGTCTCCAGCTGCCCGATCCAACGCTCACCCTGCCAGCTGCCGTTGGCCTGCAACCGGGCATTCAACGAATCGGCATCAAGCGCTATCT
>CAJQNE010000503.1 GCA_905479545.1 uncultured Gammaproteobacteria bacterium
TGTAGGCCTCAAGATACTTATTTTTTCGGTAAATACATTCTATTTCAGGCTCATTTTCTTTCATTTTTATGGCTGACGTTAAAAAGTTGATGTACGAATTCTAGTCAGAGTTAAATCCGACTCGATTGGCGACAACAATGACTAAGATCACAACCTGCTTGTCTGGTGCAATCACCACTTGGCGATTGCACCAGTCTACGTTGACGAACCGGCGTTTCTAAATAACCAGAAATACCGACCCAACTTAAATAATTTACTCGCTACCTCCAAGTGCCATGTAAAGAATAGCTCTGTAGCAATTCTATTGTCGAACGCCCACTATAGATAACGAATAACTTCCTCACGCGGCACCCGGTAACGCGGTGAGAACACTCCGTCTTCGGCACGGACACCAGCCGACACGATCATGTTAATCGTGGCATCGCCTGGCAGTTTTAATAGCTTGCGGGCGCGCACGGCATCAAAGCCTTCCATCGGACAGCTGTCGTAACCCGCAGCGCGGAACGCGAGCATTAAATGGCCAGCGGCGAGTGCACAACTTTTTGCCGCCCAGACGTCCATATCCGCCGAGCTAACCGGGCCACGAATCATCGGTTTCATCATGCCGGCGGCGGTAAGCCCGACTTTTTTCGCCCGCCCTAATACATCCATCGGCCCTTGGGTGTACATCACCTGTGCCAGTTTGCTGTAGTAATCCTTAGCAATTTTTGGCGGTTGGCCACCCGGCCATTCCCGCAGTATGCGCTTGGCAACATCACGCCAGTTTGCCTGTCGTTCAACAATGGCCACCAGCACAGGCGCCCGGGCAGCCTGTTGGCCAAGGCAGACGGGAACGAATTTCTTGAGTAGCGTCTCATCCTGAATGACGTAGAACTCCCAGGGCTGCAAGTTCGATGAGTTGGGTGCAGCGAGTGCCATGTCGAGACAGTCGTCGATAACATTCTGCGGAATCTTTTCATCGGTAAACTTCCGTACCGAACGACGGGAATTAACAATTTTTTTGAATGCAGGAAAACTGGTTTTAATGGCGGGTTCGCGATATGCAGCCAAGGTAATAGCTCCTATAAGGAATCAGTTTCTAAGTCAGTGCTTGACTTAGTAGTTTTAGTTAGTGATTTAGTGCCAGACAGCACTGTGCGGCGAGAGAGCCAGAGCAGCAGCGGCGGCAGAAAAAGAAAGTCAAATAGCAGCGCTATTACGATAATGACGCAGGCTAGCTGCATCATCGTCGCAACCGGTGCAAACGGCGTGGTGCCGATAATTATAAACGCACCCACCAACGCGACGGTAGTAACCCAAAGTGCCAGGCCAGTGCTGGCAAAGGCATAGCGGATAGCATCGGCAGCCGGCTGGCCTAGTTCGCGGCGGGCCCGCTGGTATTTACTGAGCAGGTGCACCGTGTCGTCTACTACTATGCCTAACGTCATACTGCCGACGATAGCCAGGCTCATGCCAAGCCGACCATCAAACCAACCCCAGAGGCCAAAACCAGCGAGTACCGGAATTAAATTCGGCACCATGCTCAACAACCCCAGTTGCCATGATTTTAAGGCTGCCATCATCAGCAATGAAATAATCACCACCGCCAAAAAGGTGCCGAGAATCATGCTGCGGAAATTTCGCTCGCTAATGTTGGCAAACATGATCGCCACACCAAGGCCCTCTGACACCATACCGCGCGGCATGTTGAGCGATGTCCAATCGGCCATCGATTGCTCAAAATTCAAGACATCTTCAGCCGTTGCTTCGCTCAACCGTACTGTGATGTTGGTAATTCGGCGATCAACATCAACGAGATTATTAAGGCTAAGCCCCTGCGGTAAAGACAGTTCGTAAAGCAATAAATATTGCGCTGCCAACTCGCGATTTTTCGGCATTTTAAACCATGCCGGATCGTCACCATGCATGGTGCGGTTTAATCGTTTTAGTAGCGTATGCAGCCCGGTAACTTTGTGCACCTGCGGCTGCGATTCGGTCCACGCTACGAGCTTATCCAGCTGAGTTAGAAATGCCGGTGAATAAACTCCATTACTACTACCCGCATCGAGCACATAATTAATACTGCGCTCGGTCGAAATCCGATCATTCAACAGATCAACCGCGTCACGAAAATCATTACCCGCCGGAAAGTGCTCAGCGTAATTCTCGCCGAAATAATTTCGTGGCAGCCCCGCCATACACAGCAACATAACTGCCGCAGAAGCCAATAACAGCACGCGACCATTCGCCACAACCCAACCGCCGAACGCGGCCATACGTTGCTGTGAACGAAGTAGAAACTGTCCCGGAGAAGCCGGCAATAGCACAGCCAGTGCAGGCAGCAGCGTCAGGGATAGCAGCCAGGCCAATAGCACACCAAAAGCAGTAATATTGCCTAGGTCAACGAACGGCGGTGAATCACTAAAGTTCATCGCTAAAAAGCCGATGGCAGTAGTGACTGAAGTGAGCGTTACCGGAAAAAAGTTAACCCGAAGCGACTCTTGCATAGCCTGTATTCGTGCCACTTTGTCAGTCTTTCCGCCACCATTTTTAGAGAGCAGATAATAGAACGTCACGAGCACGTGCACACTATCGGCCACCGCAAGCGTCATAATAATGAGCCGCGCCGCGCCGGAAACTGAGTTCAGTACTAAACCGCTGTGGCCGACTACTCCCATCGCACCCATTACGGATAGACCAACAACAACCATAGTGATGATAGTGCCAGTGATGCTGCGCAGGAAAAACAGCAGGCAGACAATTAAAAACACTCCCACCAGTGGCATAAATTGCTTCTGCATCAGCACACCCGCTTCGCCGATATGCTGGTTGAGCATCACCCGGCCACTGGCGTGAACCGTGAGACCCGGATAGGCGGCTTCTATACGCGCCATTAGCGCCCGGGCCTCCGTCGCTGCCAAGGTAATTTCTGCAGCGGCGTCTTTGTGCGGCAGTCGCACACCGACCATTATCATGGTCGCATCGCCTTCGGGGCCGGCCAGAATGCCGACCGTGTCTTCATTACTTAGCGCTATACGACGAGCGCGTTTAGCCATATCGGCGGTAATAACTTCGTCTAACTCTTCCGGCACCAACGGGTCGATAAAAATATCGTCGCCGCGGGCTTCGCTATGGCGGAAGTTACTAATGGAGTTGACCCGAAAGGTATAGGGCAGCTGCCAGCTGCTTTC
>CAJQNE010000504.1 GCA_905479545.1 uncultured Gammaproteobacteria bacterium
CCGACGCCGACCTCAACCCCTGATAACTGGCTTATACGCCCGAATCGCCGGGGTGTACCTGATAATGATGCTGTTGCTTTGCGGTATAAGCGCAGTGGTTTTCGTGCGCAACTTCACCCACTACACCGAAGAAGTTGAGCAGCGCCTGAGCTTGTCGCTTGCGGGCGAAGTTGCCAGGCAGCTTGAGCCGACACTGCGCAATATGCCTGATGGCCCGGCGGCTCAGCAGTTCGCTAAACGGGCGAAACTCCTCAACCCATCGCTGGAACTCTATGTACTGGATAGCGACGGACGCATACTCGCCAACTTAAGTGCAGGCGCCAGCGGCCAGCCTGAACCGCTGCAGGTATCGCAGCTGTCGGTGGAGCCATTAAAGGCATTGTTGAACCGCAGCAAAGCGTTACCCATTTACGGTCAGAACCCGATAGATTCTGGCGCTTGGAAGGTGTTCTCTGTTGCCACTACACCGCTAGCCAACAACCGAAGCGGTTATGTCTACATAATTTTGCGCGGGATGCCGCACGACGAAGCGACCGCTAAGTTGGGCGATAGTTACATCCTCCGCACGGTAGGCACCACGCTATTGATAGTTGCAGTTTTCACTGGCTTGTTAGGTTTATTACTTTTCGCTTTTTTCATCCGACGGCTTCGACGCCTGACCCACGCAGTTGAAAAATTTGGCGATGGCGATTATAACGAACGTATAACCGTTACCAGTGATGATGAGATTGGCCGGTTAGCGAGTAGCTTTAACCAAATGGCAGAAATGATTGCCAACCAGGTTCAGGCGCTACAGCAAGTAGACCAGGATCGCCGGAATCTGGTCGGCAACTTATCGCATGATTTCCGTTCGCCGCTCAGCTCCACACGGGCAATGGCCGAGCGGTTATTGCAGCGCCAGAGCAGTATTGAGCCAATCGAACAGCAAACATTGCTAACCGGCATTATTGACAGCGCTGACCGGCTGCAAGCAATCGCCGATCAATTTAATGATCTCACGCTGGTCGACAGCCGACGCCGCACACCGGATCACGAGCCCTTTATGCTAGCCGATCTGGTGCAGGATATGGCAATTCAATGGCGAACCCGTGCCGATAGTAAAGGCCTGGAATTAAAGCTGGAGTTAGCCAGTAACCTACCGCAGGTATTGGGCGATATTGGCCTGATTGACCGAGCCCTCTCCAACCTGTTCGATAATGCAGTGCAGCATTGTAAGGCGGGCGATTCCATCCAAATCAACGTGAGCCCAGCCGACCGATATCGCGTAGCGGTTACACTCCGCGATACAGGCTGCGGAATACCCGCAGACGAACTGCCGCAAGTTCAGCAGCGCTTCTACCGTGGTGAGCATTCACAACTGCGTCGCGCAGAGGGCTCTGGCCTCGGCCTGGCGATAGTGAGCGAAATAGCAGAATTACACGGCGAAGCACTGCAGCTACAAAGCAAACTCGACGTCGGAACCCGGGTGCAGCTAACGCTGCCGGTTTATGTTCCGACAGCGGATGGTCTATCGACCGGTGAACAGCCGCTGTAGGTAAGCAAAACGAGCTTATCGAGAACCTACCGAAGTTGCCCCCCACCAACTAACATCATCCGCATGCGCATACACTAACTGCTCTCACAGCCAAATTACTGCAACGCAACACCGACTGCTGCATTTACGCCCAAATCGAAATTCCGTAACTCACTGATGCCTAAACCTTTACTCTGCATAACTACGTCAAATGACGCACCCCTCTGAGCCAATGAACGCATAACCGGCTGTTCTTGCATGACTGAATAATTGAGCCCTCACAAAGCGGTGACTTTAAAAGCCGCCATAACTCAAGGCTTATAAAGCCATTCAGGGACTCCTCAACATGCAAAACCTAAAACGGGCAACCCGGCTAGTGCCAGCATTGGCATTCGGATTAGTAACCGCCGCATCAATTAGCTCACCCGCAATGGCAGGCAAGAAATTCGAATTGGACGACAGCCGCTGGATTAGTTTAGGTGCTGGCATGCGCGTTGGTGTAACCAGCGCCGACGACTCGGCCCCCGATGGCAGCCGCGGCACTGACTTCGCACTGCAAAGTGTTCGCTTATATGTAAACGGCCAGGTGCACGACAACGTCACCTTCACTTTCAACACTGAGAAAATTGACGGCCAGAGCGTCGATGTACTCGACGGCTTCGTGCAGTACTCATTTTCACCGTATGTGAACGTGATGGCTGGTCGCATGCTCACGCCAGCAGATCGCATTGAAATGAACGGCCCGTACTACGGTCTGAACTGGAATCAGTACACCCAACCACTTTTCCCATCTGACCAAAACCCGGTTGCCGGTCTGGCCGGTAGCTTCGGTCGCGATGAGGGCGTAACGCTTTGGGGTAACGCCGGAAAGCTGCAGTATGCTTTCGGTATTTTTGACGGCTTAAACGGCCTCAGCAATACCAGCGACGAGCTACTGTATGCCGGCCGGTTCGCTTATAACTTCCTGAATAAAGAAGACAACCCAGCCTACTACACCAGCAGCACCTACTACGGTGGTCTGGGCAATATTCTTACCGCTGGAATTTCAGCCCAGAGCCAGAAAGGCGGCAGCGGCAGCGCTACTCAATCGGGTGACTTCGCCGGTGTTACGCTCGACATTCTGTCAGAAACCGTTCTGGCCAATAAGAACGTGCTCACCATCGAAGGCGAATACAAAATTTTTGACGCTGATTTCACCGGTGGCACACCAGCAGCGGGCGGCTTCAACTTGTTCGATGGCGACTCATACTTCGCCACTGCAGCCTTCCTGTTCGGCCAAAAAATTGGCTCAGGCCAGTTCCAACCTTACTTACGCTATGTGAAAAACGACCCGGATGATGCAGCCGATAGCGACCTGACTGAACTCGGCCTGAACTATGTTATCTCCGGCCACAACCTGCGTCTGAATGCCAACTTCGCTACCGGTGATGCAAACATTTCGGGCTATGCCGCGCCGACTGACAGCGACGTCTTTTCACTGGGTGCACAGGTTCAGTTTTAAACCGATTTCCACACATTACCGTTCATGCTGAGCCTGTCGAAGCACCACTGCCAAGCCTTCGACAAGCTCAGGACGAACGGTGTTTAGAGAAGATTCTGCTCCACTAGAAACCTAATAAACAAATTTAACCTCGCGCGTCTCTGAGTAAAAGGAAAAACACAATGAATACCAAAGGAATTCTCGCCGGTATCGGCCTCACCCTCGCCAGCGCCACCGCGCTGGCTGCCGACACCATTAAAGTCGGTGTGCTGCACTCACTGTCCGGCACCATGGCTATTAGCGAAACTACGCTAAAAGATACCGTGCTGATGATGATTGAAGAACAAAACGCCAAAGGCGGCCTGCTCGGCAAGCAGCTGGAAGCTGTGGTAGTCGACCCGGCATCTAACTGGCCACTGTTCGCTGAAAAAACCCGCGAGCTGCTCACCCAGGAAAAAGTCGATGTAATCTTCGGCTGCTGGACTTCGGTATCACGAAAATCAGTTTTGCCTGTAATTGAAGAGCTTAATGGTCTGCTGTTCTACCCCGTTCAGTATGAAGGCGAAGAATCATCGAAGAACGTGTTTTATACCGGTGCGGCGCCCAATCAACAGGCCATTCCAGCGGTTGATTATCTAATGAACGACCTTGGCGTAGAACGTTGGGTATTAGCCGGTACCGATTATGTGTACCCGCGCACTACCAACAAAATTCTGGAAGCCTACCTCAAAACTAAAGGCGTAAAAGAAAGTGACATCATGATCAACTACACGCCGTTCGGACACTCCGATTGGCAGGGTATCGTGTCTGATGTGAAGAAATTCGGTAGCAAAGGCATGAAAACTGCCGTGGTTTCCACTATCAATGGCGACGCTAACGTGCCGTTCTACAAAGAGTTAGCTAACCAAGGAATTTCGGCTGAAGACATCCCGGTTGTGGCTTTCTCTGTAGGTGAAGAGGAGTTATCAGGAATTGACACTGCTCCACTTGTGGGTCACATGGCAGCGTGGAACTACTTTCAAAGCGTTGAAACGGATGAGAACGAAGCGTTCATTGAGAAGTGGAAGAAGTTTGCTGGCAAAAAACGCGTAACCAACGACCCAATGGAAGCCACCTACATCGGCTTCAATATGTGGGCGAAGGCAGTAGATATCGCTGGCACCACCGACACTGACGAAGTTGGAAAGGCGATTATCGGCGTAACCACGCCGAACCTCACTGGCGGCACTGCAGTAATGAATCGTAACCACCACCTTTCCAAACCAGTACTTATCGGCGAGATTCAGGACGACGGCCAGCTCGAAGTTGTTTGGGAAACCAAAGCCCCCGTTCCCGGTGATGCCTGGTCTGATTTCCTGCCAGGCTCAAAAGACCTGGTTGGCGACTGGGTAGCACCGATTTCCTGCGGCAACTTTAACGCTAAAACTGCCAAGTGCTCGGGCCAGAACTACTAAACCCAATGCATCAAGGCCTTCGACAGGCTCAGTCCGAATGGTTAATGGAATCCAGGATATTCCGTTCACCCTGAGCTTGTCGAAGGGCTGCAATAACAGCTTCGAAACACCGCAAATCGTATAGCAAAGCCTTACCACAGGTAAGCGAAACCAAGGACGACAATGGGTGCAGGGACTCAGCACCCCTTTTTACGACAAATCGACAATTCAGATCAGTAATTCGAGAAAAACAAAATCCGCGACCGATACCATCGATTCAGTCGCAACTCACAGGAAGTCATACCCGTTATGAAATCACGGCACTCACTATTTATAACGTTCATGACGTTGTTGCTGCTAACGGCTCCGCCGTCAGCGATGGCACAAAGTGTCACGAACACTCCTGACAGCCCCGCTGCTGTCGATATTGCCGGGCTATCTGCCACGGCGTCCAAACTAGCCAAAGCCAAGCTACGCCAGCGCGCTGCAATCGTTAGCGAACTGGAAGCTAGCGGTGGCGAAGCTGCACTACCGTTATTCTCGGCCATGCTGGCAGGCGATTTACGTTACCGCAAAGCTGACCAGCGAATTGTCACTACCGGCGAACCGGTTGGTGATGATGAGATTGTCTCGGTCGCTGATGCTATTACCGGCGAAGCGCTAGAATCGGCCAGCGAGGGCGCTTTCAGGAAGGTACGAGTCAACAACAGTCTCCGCATCCAACTACGTAAAACCATCGCCCGCCTCACGCTAATGAGCAGCAAACCTGCCCTCCGTGAACAAGCCGCGCTCAACATGCTCAGCAAACCAGATGCAGACAATCTGCCGCTGCTGGCTGAAGCGCTAGCCAAAGAGCCAGACGCAAGCATTCGCGAATCCATCGAATTGGCCATGGCAGTAAGTACCGTAAAAGTATCAACCGATTCGACCGCACGCCTCGCGGCGCTGGACACCATGAGCGGCAACCTGAACCCGGCTGTCCGCAACGAGCTAAACCGGCTGATTGCTGTTGATGACGATGGCAACCCGGAGGAAGCTGATAAGGCTGTTCGAGATAAAGCCGCGACCACCCTCGACGGTATCGAAAGCCGCGTAAGTTTCTTCCGCTTCCTCGAAACGCTGTTCTTTGGCCTCAGTCTCGGCTCGGTGCTTATGCTCGCCGCACTGGGTCTTGCCATTACCTTCGGCGTAATGGGTGTAATCAATATGGCCCACGGCGAGCTGATTATGCTCGGTGCTTACACCACATTTGTAGTACAGCTGCTGATGCCAAATCATATCGGCCTGTCGATTTTGGTCGCCATACCCGCCGCCTTTGTGGTGTCCGGTTTAGTCGGCATTCTTATTGAGCGAGGCGTAATTCGGTTTCTGCACGGCCGACCGCTGGAAACGTTGCTCGCTACCTTTGGTATCAGCCTGATTTTGCAGCAAGCCGTGCGCAGTATTTTCTCGCCGCTGAACCGTCCGGTTTCTACGCCGGAATGGATGAGTGGCGCACTGGAACTCAATCCCGTGCTATCACTCACTTACAACCGGCTCTACATTCTCGTCTTTGCCCTTATCGTTTTCTTCGTACTGCAAATGGTATTGAAGAAAACATCACTGGGCCTGAACGTTCGCGCCGTGTCGCAAAACCGCAATATGGCCAAGGCCATTGGTATACGTTCTGAACGGGTAGACGCCCTCACCTTTGGCCTTGGCTCTGGTATTGCTGGTGTTGCTGGCGTTGCCCTTAGCCAGCTCACCAATGTTGGGCCAAATTTAGGCCAGACCTACATCATTGACTCGTTCCTGGTAGTGGTATTCGGCGGTGCCGGAAACCTCTGGGGCACCTTAGTTGGCGGCTTCACATTAGGTATTGCTAACAAGTTTATGGAGCCAGTAACAGGAGCAGTTCTGGCAAATATTCTGGTGCTTATCTTCATCATCCTCTTTATTCAGAAAAGACCCCGCGGCCTGTTCCCGCAGAAAGGTCGGGCGGCAGACTCATAATGACGACTATTACTCAACGCCGGTCGCTGCTCAGCAGCAATGTCCGCAACTTTATCGGGCTGTTATTCCTGGTAACCGCACTCGCTACCATCGGCAACACCATGTTCGCCGAAGGCTCAATATTTTATGTCAGCACTTACACCATCACGCTGCTGGGCAAATACCTTACCTTCGCCATTCTGGCGCTGGCGGTAGATCTCATCTGGGGTTATTGCGGCATCCTTAGCCTTGGCCACGGTGCGTTCTTCGCCCTGGGTGGTTACGCAATGGGCATGTACCTGATGCGGCAAATTGGCGACCGCGGTGTCTACGGCAACGCCGAGCTACCCGACTTTATGGTGTTTCTAAACTGGCAGGAATTACCATGGTTCTGGAGCGGCTTTGACAGCTTTGGTTTTGCGCTGCTGATGATGATGTTCGTGCCGGGCTTGTTAGCCTTTGTATTTGGCATGCTGGCCTTCCGTTCGCGAGTTACCGGCGTTTACCTGTCGATAATGACCCAGGCGCTCACCTACGCGTTGATGCTGGCCTTCTTTCGCAACGAAATGGGCTTCGGTGGCAACAATGGCCTTACCGACTTTAAAGAGCTATTGGGTTTTGACCTGCAAGCCGATAGCACCCGTCTGGGGCTGTTTATCGCCACCTCGGTAGTACTTGCCGTGGCTTACGGTATCAGCCATTTTGTAATGGCCTCACGACTCGGACGGGTAATTATCGCGATTCGCGATGGCGAAGCCCGCGCTCGCTTCCTCGGCTACCGCACCGATCACTACAAGGTTTGGTTATTCGTATTCTCGGCGGCGTTGGCCGGTATTGCCGGAGCCTTATATGTACCGCAAGTCGGCATTATTAACCCCGGCGAATTCTCACCGCTTAACTCTATTGAAATTGTGGTGTGGGTTGCAGTAGGCGGCCGAGGCACGCTTTACGGCGCAGTTATCGGCGCTATTCTGGTTAACTACCTGAAAACCCGCTTCACCGCGATTATGCCGGAGGCATGGTTATTCGGCTTGGGTGCATTGTTTGTCGCCGTAACGCTGTTTATGCCAAATGGCATTGTCGGCTTATTCCGTCGTGAAAAGTCTGATGACAATAACGACGATGGCAGCGACACCACGCCCCCACTAACTACCACTGCGGAGGCATCGTAATGGAAACCACTTTGCATAAAGTTCGGCGCGCTATTCTCGCCGGCACTTCTTACGAACTCGATGAGCCGGTATTTACACCTAAGCTCGACGTTTCACATGAGGTTTTGCTCTATGTTGAAGGGCTAAACGTTAGCTTCGACGGCTTTCAAGCGCTGAACGACCTTAACCTCTACATCAACGACGGTGAACTACGCTGTTTAATCGGTGCCAACGGCGCAGGTAAAACCACACTGATGGACTGCATCACCGGGAAGACCATGCCCGACAGTGGCGATATTTATTTTGGTCAGACGTTGGACCTGGTCGGCCGGAGCGAAGCGGAAATTGCCCGCCTTGGCATTGGCCGTAAATTTCAGAAGCCGACAGTATTTGAAGCCCACACCGTGTTCTACAACCTCGAACTCGCGCTGAAGTCCGATAAAGCCGTGTGGCCGGCGCTACGCCTGCAGCTCAGCGGCGAACAACGTGACCGCATCGAAGAAGTGCTATCGATTATCGGCCTCACCGCCAACGCGAACATGCTTGCTGGCTCCCTCTCGCACGGCCAGAAACAGTGGCTGGAAATCGGCATGTTACTGGTCGCTAGCCCACGGCTGTTATTAGTCGACGAACCGGTGGCCGGTATGACCGCACAGGAAACCGAGCGCACCGCTGAACTGCTAACCAGCCTGGCAGGCGATCACACCGTAGTGGTTGTTGAGCACGATATGGAGTTCGTTCGCAGCATTGCCCGCACGGTTACCGTGTTACACCAGGGCTCGGTGCTTGCCGAAGGCAGTATGGATGCAGTGCAAAACAACGCTGATGTGCGAAAAGTTTATCTGGGAGAAGAAGCCGCATGATTAATATCAATAATGTCAACCAAGCCTACGGCGGCACGCAAATTCTCTGGAATTTAGACCTGCATATCGCTCCCGGCACCCGTACCTGCATCATGGGCCGCAACGGTGTCGGAAAAACCACCCTGCTTAAAGCCATGATGGGCTTATTGCCGGTTAAAAGCGGCGAAATCGTAGTTGACGGTACCGATATAACCCGCAAAACCGCCGAATACCGCGCTCACAATGGCATTGGTTATGTACCGCAAGGCCGCGATATTTTTCCGCTGCTAACGGTCGAGGAAAACCTCCGGGTCGGCCTTGGCGCGCGACAGGATAAATCAAAAGAAGTACCGGAAAAAATTTACGAGTTATTTCCAGTACTGAAATCGATGCTAAACCGTCGGGGTGGCGACTTATCCGGCGGCCAGCAACAGCAGCTAGCCATCGGTCGGGCCTTGGTAATTGAGCCAAAAGTGCTTATTCTCGACGAACCCAATGAAGGCATTCAGCCGAATATCGTGCAGCAAATTGGCGATGTTATTCTGAAGCTCAACGAAGAAGACAATATGACGGTGGTACTGGTAGAACAAAAACTCGGCTTTGCCCGTCGCATTGGCCAGGAGTTTAAGCTGATGGAGCGAGGTCGCGTGGTCGCGGCCGGCGATATGTCAGCGCTGGACGATGAGCTTATTAAGAAGCATTTGGCGGTGTAGCTTGATGAGGGTGTCACAAAAGTTCTTTCCAGCCGTTAATCCATCCGCCCTAAGCTTGTCGAACGGCTTGCCACGGGGCTTCGACAAGCTCAGCCTGAACGGTTGTTTAGAAAAATGGTGCTTTAACAACACCCTCTTAATGGGCCGCCTCCAACCAAGCACTTTGAGTACCGGCCGGAATTAATGGGCAACCTGTCGTCAGCTAAGCAGCCAGCCTACGTCGCCTCTTGCACTGAGGACGCGCCCGGCTGGCAAGCCAAGCTGCAGCTCACACTTGATCAAACGGCCCGCGGCACCCGGCTGAAACATAACCGCCACAGCGGCCCTTTGTATGTGCAAAAACCGCTTTACCCGGAAGGCAGAGAGCTGGCGCATATTTATTTGCTGCACCCGCCTGGCGGTATCGTTATGGGTGATACGCTGCGTACCGATGTGCATATAGAACCAAACGCGGCTGCGCTGATGACAACCCCCGGAGCGAATCGTTTTTACGGCCGTGGCACGGCGCGCTACGTTACCAATCATAATAACCAAGCGCTGCAAACCCAGCATAACCAGTTACAGGTTGCCGCCGGCGCCAGCCTTGAATGGCTGCCGCTCGAAACGCTGATTTACGACGGCGCCAGAGCACGAATGAAAACCGTGATACAACTGGAAACCGATGCCCGATACATCGGCTGGGAATTTAGTTGTCTGGGCTTACCCGCGAGTCGCCAACCGTTTTTAAGTGGTGATTTCCGCCAATCCATGCAACTGGAAATCGCAGGAAAACCGCAGTTTATTGATCGACTTTCTATCGACGACGGCGGTGAAGAACTACGCTGTGGCCTCGCCGGGCTGCAGGGCCATACGGTGCTAGGCACTCTGGTGGCCGGGCCATTTCCGAACATTGCCGACAGCCGTTTGCTAATCGAGCAGCTGCGCAGCACTATCGAACAACATGATGCTGCGAAGCGCGTCGCGATTACCGCGATGAATGGACTGATCGTCGCCCGCTATCTTGGCGATAGCGCCAACCAGGGCCGCGACGATTTTGTCTATTTATGGCAGCAGCTGCGACCGGCATTATTGCAACGCAAAGCCTGCCCGCCACGTATCTGGGCGACCTGATATGAAAAACATAACCAATACCCGTCATTGCCGCACTTAGCTTGCAATGACGCAGAATTAGATAACTACATGAATTCGAACAACGAGGCTCAATAACGTGGAATTGTTACCGCGCGAGAAAGATAAATTACTGCTATTCACCGCCGCCCTGCTCGCTGAGCGACGGCTGAAACGGGGGCTGAAACTCAACTACCCGGAAACCGTGGCCTACCTGAGTATGGAAATTGTAGAAGGTGCCCGTGACGGCAAAACCGTGGCCGAGCTTATGAGCTACGGCCGCGAAATTCTCAGTGCCGATCAGGTAATGGACGGTGTGATTGAACTGGTGCACGAAGTGCAGGTGGAAGCTACCTTTCCCGACGGCACCAAGCTGGTCACCGTACACAACCCTATTTCTTGAACAAGGAGACAGCAATGGCTTTTACCCCTGGCGAAGTCTTCTGCGACGACGGTGAAATAACCCTCAATGAAGGCCGCGAAACCGTAACGCTAAACGTAAAAAACAGCGGCGACCGACCGGTGCAAATCGGCTCGCATTATCACTTTTTCGAAGTCAATCCGGCACTGGAATTTGATCGCGCCCAAGCACGGGGCTTTCGGCTGAATATCGCCTCAGGCACTGCGGTTCGTTTCGAGCCGGGGCAAGACCGCACCGTGGAGCTCGTGGCTTACGCCGGCAACCGCAGGGTGTTTGGCTTTCGCGGCGAAATCATGGGTAATCTGGATACCAAAGGGACAAAGCGATGAGCCAATCGACGAAAACCATGGATAAACGCGCCTATGCGCAAATGTTTGGCCCCACCACCGGCGACCGCGTTCGGCTGGGTGACACGGCACTCATTATAGAAGTTGAAAAGGACTACACCCGCTACGGCGATGAGGTGAAATTCGGTGGCGGTAAAGTGATTCGCGACGGCCAGGGGCAAAGCCAGCTAGGCGCGGAACACAGTGTCGACCTGGTAATAACCAACGCGCTGATTCTCGACCACTGGGGCGTCGTTAAAGCCGACGTGGGCGTTAACGATGGCCGTATTGTCGCCATTGGCAAAGCGGGCAATCCGGATATTCAGGACGACGTAACCATCGTCATCGGTCCCGGTACCGAAGTGATTGCCGGCGAAGGCAATATTCTGACAGCGGGCGGCGTAGATTCGCATATTCACTTTATCTGCCCACAGCAGATTGAAGAAGCGTTAATGTCGGGCGTTACCACCATGCTCGGCGGCGGCACCGGCCCGGCCACCGGCACCAACGCCACCACCTGCACGCCCGGCCCCTGGCAAATAGGCAAAATGCTACAAGCCACCGAAAACATGCCGATGAACCTCGGCTTCCTGGGCAAAGGCAATGCCAGCCTGCCGCAATCGTTGGAAGAGCAACTTGAAGCCGGTGCATTTGGCCTGAAACTACATGAAGACTGGGGCACTACGCCCGCCTCGATTGATAACTGCCTGGAGGTCGCTGAGCGTTATGATATTCAGGTCGCAATACACACCGATACACTGAATGAGTCCGGCTTTGTTGACGACACGCTCGACGCTTTTAAAGGCCGCACTATTCATACTTACCACACCGAAGGCGCTGGTGGTGGCCACGCGCCGGACATTATTAAAGCCTGCGCCGAGAAAAACGTACTGCCGTCGTCCACCAACCCGACACGGCCGTACACCCGCAATACGGTCGATGAACACCTCGATATGCTGATGGTCTGCCATCACCTCGATTCATCGATTGCCGAAGACGTTGCCTTTGCCGATTCACGCATCCGCAAAGAGACGATTGCGGCCGAAGACATCCTCCACGACATGGGGGCGATCTCGATGATCGGCTCCGACTCCCAGGCGATGGGCCGCATCGGCGAGGTCGTGCTCCGCACCTGGCAGACCGCGCACGTGATGAAGGTCCGCCGTGGCGCGCTCGCCGGCGACGGCACGGCCGACAACCTTCGGGCGCAGCGATACGTTTCCAAGTACACGATCT
>CAJQNE010000505.1 GCA_905479545.1 uncultured Gammaproteobacteria bacterium
CGGCCAGCTGGCGCTATAGGCTGCTATTATCAGTAACAAGACAGCGCCCAAATTAACTCGCTGCCGGGTTGTTAGCTTGTCGCGTTGCTGCCAGACAGTTTTGATATAGCCAAAGTCTGCGGTTATCCATCGTAATGGCAAAAGCCATTTTGGCCCGACACCACTCCACATATCCGGATCGTTTTCTGGCTCATTGGTGTGTCGGTGGTGGGTAAAGTGGGCCAGCCGGAATACCGCGCAGCTGCCGATAGGCGTAATAGTAAAGCCCGCCACGCTGGCAATAAAATCGTTAAGCTTCGCGTGTTTACGCGTCAGCGACCGGTGAACGCCGTCGTGCAGCACCGTGAAGTTGATGAAAATTACCGCGGTGATGATTGGGATGGTCGCCCAGATAGGCCACCAGCCCGATTCACTACCGACAATAGCGAGGGCCCAAACGGCCAACGCTGCGGCAAAGAGCAGTAGCGTTGGCCAGGCAATGTCAGGAGTCGCGTAAAGCGGGTCGCCTTTGGGGATACGCGGTCGCGGTTGGGCGGCAATAGTCATGAATTTACGCGGCCTGTTTGGCTTTGCTAATGGCCACGAAGTCTGGCTTCTCGCGAACGGCACACTGAGGGCAAGGGAAATCGATGGGGAGTTCGCTAAAGGCAGTGCCTGCGGGATAGCCTTCGTCGGGGCAACCTTCTGCATCGCGGTATACATAGCTGCAATTGGTGCAGCCGTGCTCGGTGGCGACATCGTTTTCGTCGATGGTGATGGCATCCTCAATGACCTTGTCTTCGTGTGCACTGCGGTGCCATTTATCCATGATGCGCTCACGAGCGGGTTCGTGAATATTAGCGTTCATCATGTCGTAGCCGTGATGTGCCGCGACCCGTTTATCCATCACTTTGAACCATAGCGGTGGGAAGTACGCGAGCGTAATCATGCTGGCATAGCCGCTAGGCAGCTGCGGGGTGTCGTCGAAATGACGCAGTGCCTGAAACTCGCGAGTCGGGTTGGCGTGGTGGTCTGAATGGCGCTGTAGTTGGTAGAGCACCAGGTTGGTTACCATGTGGTTGCTGTTCCAGCTGTGGTGCGGCTGACAGCGCTCGTAGCGGCCGCTAGCAGTTTTCTGACGTAATAAGCCGTAATGCTCTATGTAGTTAACCACTTCCAGTAGTGTGAAGCCGTACATTGCCTGTACTACCAAAAATAGCAGGGCGATCGGTCCAAAAGCGATAGTCAGTGCGCCGAAAAATACCACCGTCATAGCCCAGCTTTGCAGCACTTCGTTATGTACCGATAAAGCCGGCTTGCTCAAGCGCTCCAGTCGATTCGCTTCGATACTCCAGGCTGACTTGATGCTGCCAATGGTGGTGCGTGGCAGAAAGGCCCAGAAGGTTTCGCCCATTTTTGAGCTGGCCGGGTCTTCAGGGGTCGCGACGTTTTTGTGGTGGCCTTTGTTGTGTTCTACATAGAAGTGACCGTAGGCAACTGGTGCCAGCGTAATGCGTGCCAGCCAGCGTTCTAATTTCTCTTTCTTATGGCCGAGTTCGTGTGCGGTATTAATGCCTACGCCGTTAATGGCACCGACTGACCAAGCCATACCGATTAACTCCCACCAGGCCAGGTTGCCGTAAACCGCTAACCACGCACCGATAATGGTAATGAGGTATTGGCTCGGAATATAAGCAGCAACGACCCAGCGATAGTAGTTATCGGCAATCAGCTTCGGTACGGCACTTTCTGGCGCGTTAACTTTGTCTTCGCCGATCAGTAGGTCAAAAACCGGCACGATGAAGTGGATCAGTAATGGGCCCGCCCAAAGCAGTGCTCCCCAGCCGGTTTGAAAAAACAAGCCGAAGGCGGCAAGGCCGAGGAACGGAATGCCGGGGCTCATGAGCCACAGCCAGCGCTTACCGTCTTTCCAGTCGCTGGCATCGTTCTGAGTGTTTTTGGGAGCGTTCAGGGTTGCAGTGTTCATGGCGAATTCTCACAAGTGGAAACATGCTTCTAGTATTTATTAAACACCCGCCTATTTACAGGCGCATTTATCCGTAATAACCTATTGAAACGCCTTTTGTCGTTCGCAAGTCCGCGTAAACCTATTTCAACGCCGGAGAAATGTTATCGATACACTGAGTCAACTGCTCGACGACATCCATCTGCGTGGTGCTGAATTTCTAGCTGCGGAGGTCAGTGCGCCGTGGGCTTTGCGGCTTAATACCGGCGGTTTGGCCGCCTTTCATATTGTGATTTCCGGCAGTGGGTGGTTGCGGCTCTGGGGCCAAAAATCTCTGCGACTTAACGCCGGCGATATGGTGATGATGGCGGCTGGCGAAGCCCATCAGCTGCAAAGCATGGCCGACCATTCTGATGTGAGCCACGACTTGCTGCCACATATTGCTAATAGCAGTGAGCGCGAGTTGCAGTTGCGGGGCAGTGACCCGAGCGCACCGGTTACTCATATTCTGAGTGGCTATTTCCGCTTTGACGTAGAGATGGCGAAGCCATTGGTTCGGGCGTTGCCTACCGTTATGCATTTACAGGGAGAAAATGGTCAGGCTCCGCCGTGGTTGGAAATTGGTTTGCAGTTTGTGGCGAATGAACTGGCGGCAGAGCGACCGGCTCAGCAGGCATTAGTGAATCGTATGGCCGATATAATGTTTATCGAATGCATGCGGCATAGCATTGAACAGCTCAGCAGTGGCGCAGAAAATTGGCTGCGGGCGCTCCGAGACCCGTCGTTATCTGCGGCACTTACCGCGATGCACGCCGCGCCTGAAAAAGACTGGACCGTGCCAAAGTTGGCTGAAAGAGCGTGCTTGTCTCGTTCCGCCTTTGCTGATCGCTTCCGAAAAATTATTGGCCAGACCCCATTGGGCTATCTAACCGACCACCGTATGCGACTTGCTCGCTGGCAGCTAGGGCATACGCAACTGCCCATTTTTAGCATCGCTGAAGCGGTGGGCTACGGCAGCGATACGGCATTTAGCCAAGCTTTCAAACGCGCTACGGGCCAAACGCCGAGTGAATACCGGCGGGCTTCCGCACTGAATGTGGCCGATGAAAGTGGGGAGGCTGCTTAATTTAGTTTGTTATTGTTGGCAATGTGAGGCGGGAAATTAGCGGGCTTTTTGCGGTATACTGCGCAGCTACGCAATGCGTCGCCCGGGAGAGATTTGCTCTCCATGCCAGCCACCGACTGAAGTTGGAAGCTGGCCGGAATCGCAAACGCCGAAGGCGCAACCTCGCTCGGAAACGCTCAGGCAAACGGACCGGATTGACGCGCGTAGCTCTGGAGAAGCAGCAGCAGCTGCTACCGAAGGTGAAAGTTTGTTGTTACGTTTCCATTTGCTTCGAGTGGTGGTTAAAGCGTAGCGAGCGCAGCCATGCATACCGATATTGGCAAGGCGAATTTGATTCAAAACGCGGAGCGTACAGTTGTACGTGAGTATTTTTTAATCAATCTCAACGCCGCATGAGCAAGCGCAGTAGCTTTAAACGCTGCTCGAATTTATCTCTCAGGTACCCGGACAGAGGAGCGAATACCCATGCATTGTTGGGTTTTCGTTTTTCCGTACCGCAAACAACCTGAGACAGAACTTTGGCCGACGCCCAGACCGCTCCAAACAAACGCACGCCGCTTTATGCTGAGCACCAGGCTTTGAACGCCCGCATCGTCGATTTTGGTGGTTGGGATATGCCGGTGAACTACGGCTCGCAGCTGGAAGAGCATCACGCGGTTCGACAAAACCAAGGTATGTTCGATGTCAGCCATATGACGGTGGTAGACGTATATGGCGACGGCGCACGCACCTGGCTACGCGGCCTGCTGGCGAACGATGTGAACAAGCTAACCGTTCCCGGCAAGGCGCTCTATAGCTGCATGTTGAACGAAAATGGCGGTGTAATCGACGACCTTATCGTCTATTTCCTGAATGAAACGCATTTCCGGTTGGTGGTAAATGCATCAACCCGCGATAAAGACCTGGCGTGGTTAGAAAAGCAGTTGCCTGGCATGGAAAAGGGCATTGTTGATTTGCAGGAGCGCCCGGAACAGGCGATGGTCGCGGTACAGGGGCCGAATGCCCGCGCCACGGTGATGAAGCTATTGCCGCTGGAGTGTCATGAAGCGGTTAATGCTTTGAAAGTATTTTCCGGTGCCATGGTAGAAATCGACGGCGAAGACTGGTTGGTCGCCCGAACGGGCTACACCGGCGAAGACGGCTTTGAGATTATTCTGCCCGAAACTCATGTGGTGAAATTCTGGCGCGATTTACTCGCCGCCGGCGTTCAGCCCTGTGGCTTGGGCGCACGCGATACGCTTCGCCTTGAAGCGGGCATGGCGCTTTACGGTCAGGATATGGACGAAACCATTTCGCCGCTGCAAGCTGGCTTGAATTGGACCGTTGCCTGGGAGCCGCAGGATCGCGACTTTATCGGTCGCAAAGCTTTGGAAACTCAGAAATCTGCGGGCATCGAGGTTAAGACCGTTGGTCTTATTCTTGAAGGGAAGGGCGTATTACGCGGCCATCAAGCCGTGATTACCGACGATGGTGAAGATGCCCAAGGAGAGGGAATAGTCACCAGTGGTGGTTTTTCACCGACGCTGGATGGCTCCATAGCGCTGGCCCGGGTGCCGAAAAATATCGGCGAAAGCTGCTTAGTGCAGATTCGCAAGAATCAGGTACCTGCCCGCGTGGTTAAGCCGCCATTTGCCCGCAATGGCAAAGCGCTGGTCTGAGGGATTAATTTCACTCAGCAGCGATTCGAATTTTAGTTATACCTATTTAGCAATAAGCGCCTAGTAATAAACACATTGACGTCAACCTATTAAAAAGTCTGGTCTGGAGCACAATATGAGCAATTCACCCGAAGAACTAAAGTACGCTGAATCCCACGAATGGGCTCGTCTCGAAGAGGATGGCACCGTAACCGTTGGCATAACCGACCATGCACAGGGCGCATTGGGCGATTTGGTTTACATCGAACTACCAGCCGTTGGCGATAACGTTGAAGTATCGGAAGCCTGTGCCGTGGTTGAATCGGTAAAAGCGGCTTCTGACATTTACGCGCCGGTAACCGGCACCGTGATTGCTATCAACGAAGAGCTGGAAGACGCGCCGGAAAAAGTTAACGAGTATCCGTATAGCGATGGCTGGTTGTTCCAGGTTGGTGATGTGGATGCTGGTCAGTTAGGTGACCTGATGTCGGCCGAAGACTACGACGCCACCACCGAATAATCGTTTTGGGCTACTGCGCTTGGCAATAGCGGCGGCGTCGTCAGCAACAAAAATGCTCACGCACAGTAGTG
>CAJQNE010000506.1 GCA_905479545.1 uncultured Gammaproteobacteria bacterium
CGAGCGCCATACCGGGCTGGCTAACGCCTTCCGGTTTTTTCGGCTTTACCGAAGTGGATGTGGTGAGCCGGGCAGCATGGTCGAGCTTGGGGGTAAATCTATTTTTGTTGGTAACGATCAGTTTATTGACTAACCATCGGCCAGAGTTTTATCGCGACGCTAGCCGGTTTTTGCTGCCCGGTTCGGTGGGGGCAGTTTTAACGCTCGACAGAAATTCCGCTGAACGACTCATTGCTCAGTTTTTTGGTCGCGAACAGGCTCAGGAAATCGCAGGGGAACCAGAGTTTGGCGCAGTGGCAGAAGCAACCTACGAGCGAGCTGAATATTGCGAAACATTGCTTTCGGGGCTAATGGGCGCTGCAACGGCCAGACGGTTAGTGGCCGACTACAGTCAAACCAAGCCCGACCGCGGAGAAACGGTGCTCGACTACGCCACGCAAGTGGTCGATTTTAGCCGCGAGCTACTCCAAGCCAGCTTGCAGAACATCGGGGTTGCCGTAAGTGTCATTGATGCCAACCAGCGGTTAGTGGCCTGGAATAATAAGTATCAGGTGCTGTTTGACTTCCCTGAAGAGTTGTTACAAACGGGTATGCCTATTGAGAAAATGGTGCGTTTTAATGCTGATAGGGGCCTGCTGGGTTCCGGGAACGGGGAGGCGCTGATAGCGACCCGGCTTGAGCATTTACGAGCCGGTCACCCTTATCGGCACGAGCGGGCGTTGCCAAGTGGTAGTTATTTAGAAATTCGTGGTGCGCCAATGCCCGGCGGGGGATTTATTACTACCTTCACCGATATTACCGCTTACAAAGACTTGCAGCACACATTGGAGCAGGCAAACACCGGCTTGGAGTCGCGTGTGCTTCAGCGGACCAAGGAACTGCAGAAACTTAACGCTACTTTGGTTGATGAGGTTGCGACAAGACGACATGCCGAAGAGGCACTAAGCAAAGCAAAAGTGGTCGCTGAGCAGGCCAATGCCAGTAAAACCCAGTTTTTGTCGGCGGCAACTCATGATTTGATGCAGCCACTTAACTCGGCCCGGTTGTTCTCTGCGGTACTGGCCCAGGAATCCATGGGCGAGACAGCAAAAACAGCATCCAATATCGAGCAGTCGCTAGAAAGCATGGAACACATGCTAAGCACGCTGCTGGATATTTCTAAGTTAGATGCGGGTGTATTGCCAGTCAGTCGTCGCAGCTTTGTTGCTAACGAGTTGTTAGCCGCACTGGCCAGCAGTCAGGAAAAGTCCGCGGAAAATGCCAGCACCAGGCTCACGGTAATGCCGTGCAGCGTGGTGATTGATTCAGACCCTAACCACCTGCGCCGGATAGTCCTGAACTTCTTAGTCAACGCGTTGCGGTATACCGGCTCCGGCGGTCGCGTGGTGGTCGGCGCGCGGCGTTGTCCGGAAGGCGTGAGGCTGGAAGTATGGGACAACGGGCCCGGCATCGATAAGGGCCAGCAAGAGCTAATATTTGAAGAATTCCGGCGCGGCGGTGATCGGAACAGTAGCGACCAATCGGTCGGTCCGGGAGGCTCTGGGTTAGGGCTGTCCATCAGTAGACGGTTATCCGCGTTGCTCGGCCACGAAATTTCGCTACGGAGTGAGTTGGGGCGTGGTAGTGTTTTTAGTGTTACCGTGCCACCTGGCCAAACCAGTAACCGTGCTGCCGTGCGGTCAACTGCTAAGAGCGTAGGAGGGAGTGGCACGGCTTCCCGATTCGCTGGTTTAGCGGTGCTGTGTATCGATAACGATAAGCAGGTGTTAGCCGGGATGAATAAATTGCTGAGTAGCTGGGGTTGCGACGTGGTACTGGCGACGTCAGCCGAAGAAGTACTGGCTCTGGATTGCCAACCTCCGGCAATCATGTTGGTCGATTTTCATTTGGAACATGGCGTAAGAGGTACCGACGTTATTGCCAGGCTTCGGAGCCATTGGGCGGCGGCAATACCCGCCGTGTTAATTACTGCTGATCACACGGAAGAAGCGCAGCAAGCGGCTAGGGGAGAGGAAGTACCGCTGCTGCGAAAACCGCTTAAACCTGCGGCGTTAGGTGCGCTGATGAGTCGCTTAACTTCCGAAAGCTAATTGTCGGGGTTATTTGCCGGGTTGTTAGCTTGGTTATTCATGACGATCAATCCGGCTTGCGGTGTAACCGCCCAGTAACGCTGCCGGAATGATGAGTAAGAAGCCAACGCTCATGAGTGTTATGGGGGCGTCCAGCCAGAAAATTCGCAGCGATAAGTACAGCAGGCCGGCAAAACTAGCGGAGTATAAAGCCGCTGGCAGTTGGTAGCCGGGGTTAAAAAACGCCACGATAAAGCCGCCCAGAATGCCGGTAACAACGGCCGACAGAACCAGAGCTTCTGCCCCACTGGTACCTACTGCCAATAGTTGGGTTATGGCTAATGCGCCGCTAAATGTGGCAGCAATGAGTAGTGCCGGGCTAATGGCCAGGCTGATAACAAAGCGCCTGAAACTGCCCGGACGGTGTTCGCCACCGTTCACCGCGTTGCCAGGTTGGTGCGTGGCTGAATTCATTGCTCTAGTGGTCGAAGTCATTGTGGGCTCGCTCCAGTTGGATGGTGGTGGTATCTATATGCAGTTGCTGGGCGATTAAGGCCGCTTGAGTTCGGCCGTTTACTCCTAACTTCCGCATGATCGTTGTCATATGGGCTTTAATGGTCGCCTCCGATACGTTCAGGTCGTAGGCAATTTGTTTATTCAATACGCCATCGGCAAGCATGGTTAATACCTTGTATTGCTGAGGTGTTAACGAGGCGATGCGTTGACTCATTTCGTCCTGTGGTTCGTTTTCATCGACCGTCGGAAAAAATAGTCCGCCGTCGAGCACGGTCATTATGGCGTCGCCGATTTCGGTAATGGAGGCTGATTTGGGAATAAAGCCGACCGCGCCGAACGACATCGCCTGACGGGCAATAGCAGGGTCTTCAGCAGCCGACACGATAATCACCGGTAAACCGGGGTACTGCTGGCGTAGAAAAAGCAGCGACGAAAAACCCGTCGCGCCCGGCATTTTTAAATCCAGCAGCGCCACATCGGCGTCGGGATGCTCTGCGGCACACTGCTCCAGTGTCTCCATCGATTCAGCTTCGGCAACGCTGGCATCATCAAGTACCGATGCCAGCGCCTGTCGCATAGCGGCGCGGAACAGGGGGTGGTCATCAGCAATGATGACCTCGTAAGTGCTCACTCAGCCCCCGACTTGTGGTGTGCGATCAGCTCATCAACGACCGACGGGTCGGCCAGCGTCGAAGTATCACCGAGCTGATCGTATTCGGCGGCTGAAATTTTTCTCAGAATTCGGCGCATAATTTTTCCTGAGCGGGTTTTGGGTAGGGCATCGGTAAAGTGAATTCTGTCGGGGCTGGCAATTGGCCCTATCTCACTTCTAACGATCTTACGTATTTCGTCACCGATGTCAGGGTTATTTGCAGCATCAGCCGAAAGGGTCGCATAAACATAAATGCCCTGACCTTTAAGGTCGTGCGGGAAGCCGACCACCGCGGCTTCAACAACTGAATCGTGGGAAACCACTGCGCTTTCTACCTCAGCAGTACCTATGCGGTGTCCTGATACGTTAATGACATCGTCAACCCGACCGGTAATCCAGTAGTAGCCGTCAGCGTCGCGGCGTGCGCCGTCGCCGGTAAAGTACAGTCCGGGGTAGGTGGAGAAATAGGTCTGCTCAAACCGCTCGTGATCGCCGTAGACGGTGCGCATTTGGCCCGGCCAGGAATCAAGCAGCACCAAATTGCCTTCAGCCTCACCTTCAAGGAAGTTCCCTTCGGCATCAACCAGCGCGGGTTGCACGCCAAATAAAGGGCGGGTGGCGGAACCGGGTTTCATGGGCGTCGCGCCTGGTAGGGGAGAGATTAACGCGCCGCCGGTTTCGGTCTGCCACCAGGTATCAACAATCGGGCAGCGACTGTCGCCGACCGTCTCAAAATACCATCGCCAAACTTCAGGGTTAATCGGTTCACCTACGGTGCCGATTAGCCGCAATGATTTGCGTGAAGCACGCTTCACGGGTTCGTCGCCTTCACGCAAGTACAGCCGAATTGCGGTAGGGGCGGTGAAGAAAATATTGACCTGATGCTTGTCGACTATTTCCCAGGTGCGGCCGATATCAGGGTAGGTTGGTACCCCTTCAAACATGACCGTGGTGCCGCCGTTACATAGTGGGCCGTACACGGTGTAGGTATGGCCGGTAATCCAGCCGATATCGGCTGTACACCAGTAAACTTCGCCAGCGCGATAGTCGAAAACCCGTTCGTGGGTGAACGCCGCATAGAGCAGGTAGCCGCCGGTGGTGTGCAGCACGCCTTTCGGTTGGCCGGTGGAGCCGGAGGTATAAAGGATAAACAGCGGATCTTCGGCATTCATCGCTTCTGGTTCACAATCCGCGGATACCTCCCCAGTTATTTGCTGGTAGTCGACATCCCGGTCAGCGGTCCATGAAACATCGTTGCCGGTTCGCTTGACGACAATGACATTGGCGACGTCTTTACCACCCGGTAAAGCCAGCGCGGCATCTACATTGGCTTTCATCGGCACCGGTTTGCCACCACGGAGACCTTCGTCGGCCGTGATCACGAGTTTAGAATCACAGTTCTGAATGCGGTTAGCCAGTGCGTCCGGTGAAAAACCACCGAATACAATTGAATGCACCGCACCAATTCGGGTGCAGGCCATCATCGCAACGGCGGCTTCCGGGATCATTGGCATGTAAAGCGTTACGACATCACCGCGCTGCACGCCAAGTTTTTTCATTGCGTTAGCCAGGCGGCAAACTCGCTCGTGTAAATCGCGATACGTGATGGTTTGTGATTCGTCAGGGCTATCGCCTTCCCAGATTATTGCTGCCTGATCGCCACGGTGCTCCAGGTGACGGTCGATACAGTTGGCCGATACGTTTAGTTGGCCATCCTCAAACCAACTAATGTTGAGCTCACCGGGTTTAAAGCTGGTGTTTTTTACTTTGGTGAATGGCGTTATCCAATCCAGTCGCTCAGCTTGCTTGCCCCAGAATGCGTCGGGGTCGTTTACCGATTCTTTATATAGCTCGTGGTATTGCGCTTCAGTGGTAAGGGTATTTTGTGTAGCGCCTTCGGGTACCGGATAGATAGTGTTCATTGCTGCTCCCAATAGATGTTGTACAAAACTGTTTCTCAACTTGGGTTCGATTGTGAACTCAGCGGCACCGCTAGGGAATTCGACCTTGGTAGTAGATGGTAGAAAGTGCGGAATACCAGTGTTATTCGACGGTGTGTGGTGGGTATTCGACTAAAGGCTAATAGACCGAAAAATTTCATGCGTTCACCATCGGCTCTGCGAATTACGCGAAATCAGAGGAGAAGAACCATGATAAAAACCATCAGAACACCCATAAAATCACTGGCAACACTGCCGCTAGTGACATCGCTAGCGGTTGCATCGTTAGCGACACCTGCAATGGCAGCATCAACAACGTTCGGCGACACTAAAGTTACCTTGGGCGGCTATATAAAAGCCGATGTTATTTACAGCAAATTCAGCGACGGCGCGGTGCCTACCGGCTCGTCCAGAGACTTTTACGTACCGCACGCCATTCCCACCTCAGATGGTAGTGGTGAAGGTCAGTCGTATCTGGATTTCCACGCCAAAGAAACCCGTGTTTGGTTGAAAACCAGCAGCAATATCGATGGGCTGAACATTGCTACCCACCTGGAATTCGACTTTATTAGTGGCATTAACGGCGGCAACGAGTTAGTGACCAATGCTTATAACCCGGCGCTTCGCAGGGCTTTCATAAAGGTAGGCAAGTTCTTGGTAGGTCAGGAGTGGACTACTTTCCAAAACCTGGTGGCATTGCCTGAAGCGTTAGACTTTGTGGCATGGCCTACCGACGGTACGGTATTCGGCCGTCACCCGATGGTTCGTTATAGCCACGGCGGCTGGGATGTGTCGTTGGAAGACCCGGAGACCAGCGTGTTGGGTCCGAATGGCACTGGTAGTGCGCTCAATGACGAAAATACTATTCCTGATTTAGTCGGTCGCTACAGTTTTGGTAATGACGACGCTAAGTACTCAGTTGCGGGCGTGCTGCGACAGTTGCGCGTTGATGGTTTAGGTACTGATATAGGCGCAGGTATTAGCTTCGCCGGTCGAATTAATGTTGGTGCCCGCGACGACATTAAGTTCACTGTAACCACTGGTAAGGGTATCGGTCGATACGCCGGGGTTGGTGCTGTTCGTGATGCGCAAATTGATGCGAATGGCGATCTTGACGCGGTTGGCGTAACCAATGGTTTTGTTGCCTATCGCCACTGGTGGAGCCCGAAATGGCGCAGCTCGTTCGCACTGTCGGCTCTGAAGGCAGATTACGATACCGACCTAACGGGTACGGGCGTGAACAAAAGCAGCCAGACAGTTTCCGCTAACTTGCTGTACTCGCCGGTTAAATCATTAACCACGGGTGTAGAGCTCCGATATGGTGAGCGCGAACTCGAAAATGGCAACGACGGCTCGCTGACTCGTCTGCAATTTTCAATGAAGTACAGCTACTAATTCATTCACTCATCAGGAGATATTGTTATGTCTGAGAAAAACAATGGCGTCAGTCAAAGTGACGCCGATCAATACTGGCAAGCGAACCTCAAGCTGCTGGCCAAGCTGCTCGTAGTGTGGTTTGTCGTGTCATTCGGTTTCGGCATATTGCTGGTCGATGTTCTAAATATGGTTTCCATCGGTGGCGTAAAACTGGGCTTCTTCTTTGCCCAGCAAGGCTCGATTTATGTGTTTGTACTGCTGATTTTTGTCTACGTACGGCAGATGAACAAACTAGACAAAAAATTTAACGTGGAGGAAGACTAACCATGGAACTTCAAACCTGGATATATCTCGCGGTAGGCGGCACATTTGCGCTCTACATGGGCATCGCCATTTGGGCTCGTGCTGGCTCTACTAAAGAGTTTTACGTTGCGGGTGGTGGTGTAAACCCTATCGCTAACGGCATGGCTACGGCAGCCGACTGGATGAGTGCGGCGTCATTCATCTCCATGGCTGGCCTAATCGCCTTTTTAGGCTATAACGCTTCGCCTTATCTTATGGGTTGGACCGGCGGCTATGTACTGCTAGCGCTGCTGTTAGCCCCGTACCTGCGTAAATTCGGCAAGTTCACCGTGCCGGAATTTATTGGTGACCGGTTCTACTCCCGTACCGCACGTTTGGTGGCGGTGGTGTGCTTAATCGTTGCCTCTACCACTTACGTTATTGGTCAGATGAAAGGCGTTGGTGTGGCGTTTGGTCGCTTCCTGGAAGTGGAGTTTGAGACTGGCATATTGATTGGTATGACGGTGGTATTTTTCTACGCAGTTATCGGCGGCATGAAAGGCATTACCTATACCCAAATCGCTCAGTACGTCGTGTTGATTTTTGCTTACACGGTGCCAGCGGCCTTTATCTCACTGCAGCTTACTGGCATGCCCATTCCGCAGTTAGGCTTGGGCAGTACCCTCTCTGATGGCAGTGGTATCGCGTTGCTCGATAAACTTGACCAAACCGTTACCGACTTAGGCTTCGCTAAGTACACCGAACCCAGTGGTTCGAGATTAAATACCTTTATGCTCACGTTATCGCTAATGATTGGTACGGCTGGTTTGCCGCACGTAATCATCCGCTTCTTTACGGTGCCAAAAGTATCTGACGCTCGTAAGTCTGCTGGTTGGGCACTGGTATTTATTGCCATTCTGTACACCACGGCTCCTGCTGTTGGTTCTATGGCCCGCATGAACCTGATGGACACCATCCAGACTGGTCCGGTAGGCGAAGAAACAGCCAACATCAAATACGCCGAACGTCCCGGATGGTTCAAGCGTTGGGAAAATACCGGCTTGCTGAAGTTTGAGGACAAAAATGGCGACGGTCGTATCCAGTACTACAACGACAAAAACGCTGAATTTGCTGCCAATGCTGAAGCTCAATATGGCTGGAAAGGCAATGAAATGGTGAAAGTCGACCGCGATATTATGGTGCTGGCTAACCCGGAAATTGCCAAATTGCCTAACTGGGTAATTGCGCTGGTTGCAGCCGGTGGCTTAGCCGCGGCACTGTCTACAGCGGCAGGCTTGCTGTTGGCGATTTCGTCGGCTATTTCTCATGACTTACTCAAGCGTACATTTACGCCGAATATATCGGAGAAAAATGAGCTAATGGCTGGTCGTATCGCTATGGCTACGGCAGTAATGATTGCGGGGTATCTAGGTATGAACCCGCCGGGCTTTGCGGCCCAGGTGGTAGCGCTAGCCTTCGGGTTGGCGGCGTCGTCGATATTCCCGGTGTTAATGATGGGTATTTTCAGTAAGCGCATTAACAATGTTGGTGCTATCGCCGGTATGTTGGCTGGCTTGCTGAGTACGCTAATTTATATCTTCGTATTCAAAGGCTGGTTCTTCATTCCGGGTACCAACTGGTTCACGAATGATGCCGCTCATTGGTTCCTTGGTATCGCTCCCGAGTCGTTCGGTGCACTTGGTGCGTTGATTAACTTCGGTGTGGCCACTGCCGTTTCGCGGGCTACTGCGCCACCACCGCAGCATATCCAGGACTTAGTGGAAAGTGTGCGTATTCCAAAAGGTGCCGGAGGTGCGGTTGCTCACTAGCAGGTAGTTCTGGCTGGGTTCGGTTGTATTAAGGCCGGGCTTAGTCAGAACAAAAAAACCGGCATTCGTAGTGATACGAATGCCGGTTTTTTTCGGCTCACCCGATTGGGCGAAGGCCGATACTAATTTGCACTAAGCAAACTGGAAGAAAGCCAGCTTGTTGCCGTCGGGGTCTCGAACGTAGGCACCATAAAACCGATCTTTAATTCGTTGGCCGGGTGCACCTTCGTCGCTAGCCCCCAGCTCAATAGCTTTGG
>CAJQNE010000507.1 GCA_905479545.1 uncultured Gammaproteobacteria bacterium
CCTGCATTGCACTGTTAGGGTCGGCTGCGGGCTGGCTTTCTACCGGGTCGTTGAGCGTGAGAACGGGAATGCTTACTTTGCCGCTGTAGGCCAATTTGGCCACTTCAGGTTTTTGCAGTGGCCCGATTACCAGCTGTGCACCATTAATAACGGCGTCGGTGTACGCTTCGGTGATGTCTTTGCTAACGCTGTCGAGAACCTGAACGGTGCCTAGTGGCACCTCGGCTGCGGCATCGGCGCTGCGGAAGCCGGCTTCAATGGCTTTGCCGGCTGGGGCATAGCGGCCGCTGACAGGCAGCAGCAATGCAACATTGCTGGCCGAGGTACCCAGGTCAACTGAAATGATTTCCTGCACTCCGCCGATATCGGCAATGCTGCCACCACTGTCGTTGCCGGTAAGCTGAGCAAACACGCTGTTGTTGGCTGCGTAGCCAGGGTAACGCTGCTGCCACCAGCGGTATGAAGCCGCCAGCTCTTCTGGTTTGCGGCTGGACTGGAGGTAGCCGAGCGACCACCAGCCGACCATTTCATCGGTTGCGCCTACCGGCAGAGTGGCAAGTTCGCTGTCGCTAAAGCGGCTAATCAGGTTCCAGATTGTTTCGTCGTTATCGCGTTTATCGTCAGCATTAGTCAGTAGACCGCCGCGTAGTACGCGAAGCTTAACCGCTGCTTCCTCGAAGCCTTTAGCCGCGAGCTGGTTTGAGCGTTGGGCTAATCGCGAAGCCACTTCACTACTGGTATAGCCACTGTCGCTGCGGCTCACTGGCGGTAGCTGCATGCGACTGCGAAGAGTCGAGTAGCGGGTTTTATTGGTGGCGGCCAATGAGCTTTCGTTAACCTGAGCTAACTGATTATTGGCCAGGTCATAGCGTCCTGCCAATAGAAAGTTATCGGCTGCGCGTAGGCGGAAGTCGACGGCAGTTTTGCCGTTGGCAGTTTTAGCTTGTGAGGCGAGCTGTGCTCCGCGGGTTTCCGCCGCTGCGCCAATAACCGACCATTCGCCCGCTTGTGGGTTGCCGCTGCTGTCTAAAACTTCGCTACCAGTAGTCGTGCAAGCGGTCATCACTACTAAAGCCGCTATGGCGAGGATATGTTTGGCCGCAACTATTACGGTGTGTTGGTCGGTCATGCCTGTCTCCGGTGCCAGATATTCTGAAATTCTGGCGTGATGATGCTGGGTAATAATTTAAGTATTTGTTTTTAATGTGAATTATTGTAAATTCAGCCGAGGTTGAGGGCGGCTTCGGGTGCGAACGTTAGCACGAAATTCGTTGATTTTCCGCGTCCGACGTTAATGTCAGCGGCAGTCATAATACCGAATGCACGAAAAAGGCCTGCCGACGGAATCGGCAGGCCTTGAGTACTGAACGCTAACTTTAGCTGCTAACGCGGCAGTGCAATTTTGCGCGCAGCGTTGGCCCGGGTAGTAACCAGCTGCGGATTGTTAGCCAGTAATACTAAGTCTTGCAGAATTTCACCGGTTTCCTGCAGTTCGGCGTCAGGAATCAGGTCTTTTTCTTCTTCAATGTCGGCCTCTTCAAAGTCAGTAAAGCTTTTCCATGGCTCCAGATCCAATGCTATCCGTCGTCGGTTTTCCAGCTCAAGCCGTCGCGATTGGTTTTTTTCGCGTTCAGCGAGTCGGGTGGCTTTATTCAGCGATATGGTTTTTTCAGAGCGACGTTCATCCAGATACTTCGCCTGAGCACGTAAATAACCAAACTCTTCGCTGTTGCTAACCCGCTGCTCGTGCAGCGAACGAAGTTGAGGCAGCAAACTGCCAATTGCGCCCTGCAGATTGTATTTAGCCGGTGGAATGGTATCCCAGGGCAGGGCGTCGGGTAGGGCGCTTTCACCGATGGTTTCCTCATCAAAAATCACCGGGAATGCTATATCCGGCTCAACGCCTTTATTTTGTGTGCTGCCACCTGATACGCGGTAGAACTTGGCTTGGGTGTATTTCAGCCGACCGTCATCAATCAATGGCGTTAACGTTTGTACCGTACCTTTACCAAACGTGCGTCCGCCGATTACAACCGCCCGCTGGTAATCCTGCATCGCACCAGCAAAAATTTCTGATGCCGATGCTGAGTAACGGTTAACCAGCACGGCCATAGGCCCCTGATAAAGCATGCGGGGGTCACGGTCGCGGAGCGTTTTCACCCGGCTGCCAGTCTGTCGTACCTGCACGGTGGGCCCGTCAGTAATAAACAGGCCAACCATCGCGTTCACTTCGTCCAGTGAACCGCCGCTGTTATTGCGCAGGTCTATCACCAGGCCATCGATGCCTTCGCGTTGGAGTTTTAATACTTCTTCAGCAACATCGCGGGTTACGCTGCGATAGTCGGGGTCGCCGGCGCGTTTGGCACCAAAGGCGGAGTAAAAATTCGGAATTTTCACCACGCCGAGGCTGAATGTCTGGTCTTCACGCTTAAGTTCCAGTCGTTCACTTTTAGCTTGCTGGTCAGTGAGATTAATCACATCGCGCGTGATGCTGAAAACTACCGCCGGCTGTTCGACGCCAGCCACGGTTCGAACGACTTCCAGTTGCACAACGCTGTTCTGCGGGCCACGGATACGGCTCACTACTTCATCCAGCCGCATGCCGACAACATTCTCTATTTCGCCGTCTTCACCCTGGCCAACACCGGTGATCAGGTCGGCCGCTTTCAGGTCGCCTGCTTGTTCAGCGGGGCCGCCGGTAACGAGGCTAACGACTTTGGTGTACTCAAAATCGCTTTCCAGCATTGCGCCGATGCCTTTCAGCGACAGGTTCATGCGGATGTCGAAGTTTTCGGCTGCCCGTGGCGACATATAACGCGTATGAGGGTCGTACATGGTGGCGTAAGCGTTAATGAAGGTTTCGAATACATCAACCGCGGTAGTCTGGCCCAATTGGTTCAGACGGTTCTCATAGCGGTGGGTGATTTTTTCGGCGGCTTCTTCTACTTCATCGCCCGCAAGTACGCGATTTAGTACGTCGAACATCGCCAATTTCTTCCACTCAACCTGCAGCTCTGCGGTATTTTGTGGCCGCGGTTGCTCGCTACGGTCGAGCATTAGCGCTTCATCGCCATCAAATTTAAGCTTTTTACCGCCGTCGTTGAGGAATTGGATAGAGTAATTCAGACGCTCTTTGTGGCGCTGTAAGTAGAGATTATAAATCGCAAACGCGGCTTCAAGGTTGCCATTATCGAGCTGATCATCGAGCTTGCCCCGGTATTTGTCGAAGTTGGCAATGTCGGCAACGGTGTAGTAATAACGCTGCTTATCGAGCAGGTCAATATACTGGTCGAGTAGTTCGCTGGAGGTTTGGTCGTTTAAGGTGCGATTAATATAGTGGTAACGGTCCAGCTGGCGCAGAATAGGCTTGATAACGCGGCTCTGCACCGGCTGCGGGGTAATGATGGTGTGGCTGGTGGCCGCTTCACTAGTCGCCACTGCGGGTGCTTCAGCATGCGATGAAGGGCTACCTGCCGCTAATAACAACAGCACCGAGGTGGTAATGGCTAACGCGGCAACTACGCCTAATTTTTGAACGGATGATCTGCTCATAGGTCAGTTTTATGCATGAGCGCTGCAATAAGCGGCGCTATAAAATTCGATAGGGTGAAAATGCACCCGGCAAGCCTGATTTGGCCGGATTATTCCACCAAAGTTCAGCATTATAGTGAATTAGACAGTTGGACTGCCGATAATTTACTAATAATTCAGCGAAAAATCAGTTTAGCGACTACCAACCAGAAAGGAAATCGACATGAACTCAGCGCACCAAATTTTCCGCCCAAGCCTCATTGCAGTGAGCTTCGTTGCGGCCTTTAGCACTGTCAGTGCGTTTGCCGAAACAGTACTCGGGCCTGAGAGTCGGAGTGGATTGTCGCTAACCGTTTACAACCAGAATACTGCGTTAATTACTGATAACCGGAAAGTTGGCCTCGCAAGCGGTGAAAATCGACTGGCATTCGCTGACGTGGCCGCACAAATCCGGCCGGAAACGGTGCGGCTCGGTGGCGAAGGATTCACGGTGTTAGAACAAAACTTTGAATATGACCTGTTAACACCGGAAAAGCTGCTGGAAAAGTTTATTGGTCGCGAAATAGGGCTGTTGCGGAGCCACCCAAGCAACGGCGAAGAACTGCGTGAAAACGCGACGTTGCTCAGCGTTGCTAATGGCCAGCCGGTGTTCAAAATAGGCGACCGCATCGAAACCGGCGGCAGTAACTCACCCTGGCGTTATGTGTTCGACAGCGTACCGGCCAATTTGCGCGCCAAACCGACGCTAACGGTCGACCTGGCCAGCGACGCGGCGATTAATACCGAAATTGAACTGGCCTACCTGAGTAGTGGCCTGAG
>CAJQNE010000508.1 GCA_905479545.1 uncultured Gammaproteobacteria bacterium
AGCAACCCGAGTGTGGAAGATTTACAACGCTATATCAGCATGGGCGAACGAGCTACTTGGCCAAAAATAAGCCTGGTCCGGAATCAAACCCAAGTACAAACGACCTTAGCGAATTGCATTCGGCGTTTGCAGGGGCAATAGCGCTTACAGCATAAAATATTCTTTAATGCCGGCCAAAATATTTTCCGTTGCTACAGAAGCCAAAATTAGGCCCATAATTCGGCTAATAATGCTGGCTCCGCTGTTACCTACCCAGCGGTGAACAGCGCCGGCGCCGAGCATCAGCACCAGTACGATTAGCAAGACCACCAGCATTACTCCGGCCGTCTGCATCTGCTCAAAAATCTGGTAGCGATCGTTTTCCGTCATCAATACCGCCGCCAGCATTGCGCCGGGGCTCGCAATTGAGGGTAAGGCCAGCGGGAAAATCGCCGTTTCTGTGCCTGAGCTGGCGAGTTTTACTTCATGTTCGGGTTTGCTTTCGCCAAAAATCATCGACAGTGCGAACAGAAACAACACAATCCCGCCGGCGATCTGAAATGCTGACAGAGGAATTTTCATTGCGGTAAGAACAATTTCACCGGCAATGATGAATAACAACAAAATAACGGCGGCGAACAGGGTCGCTTTAACAGCAATGCGCTTCTTCATTCGTTCGTCGTAATGCCGCGTAGCCGCAATAAAAACCGGCACAGTGCCGATAGGATCGATGACCGCAAAGAAGAAGATAAATGTTGCGGCAATATCGATCATTTTTTTCTTAATTCCCCGTTAGCAAAATAAATTTCAGACTGTTGGAAAGCAGCACCGGTTAGAGACGAATATTCCTCGCTAAAAAATCAGCAGCGGATGCTGTTCAAGCTTACTCCGCTTGCCAAAACTGACAGTTAATCAGCGCTGTACCAACCACCATAATACTATGCTGCTTCGCGTTTAGTTTGTTCCTGCCTTAAAAAGGCAAGAGATTCGGTACTTGCTGTTGCCTGATAAACACCCTCAAACGCGAGCAATTTCTAGGTTTAAGTTGCCGTGTACCTGAACATTATTCCGCGGACCGGTTCGATAACTTCACCTACATACTCAGGACTAGAGGCATGCAGGGCTATCAGTGTTACTTTGTATAACATTACTATTACGTTGCTGTGATCAGGCACCGGAGCTCAATCATGAAAATCGGCGTTCCAAAAGAAATTAAAACCCGCGAATACCGGGTCGGGCTGACCCCTGCCGGTGTTCGCGAGCTATGTGCGGCGGGCCATACGGTGTACGTCGAGACCGACGCTGCGGCGGGCATCGGTTTTACGGATGAAGATTATCGACGCGCCGGCGCTGAAATAGCGGCGAATGCCCGACAGGTATTCGCCGATGCCGAACTGGTGGTTAAGGTGAAAGAACCGCAACCGGCAGAATGCGCGATGCTCCGCGAAGGCCAGGCACTATTTGCCTACCTGCATTTAGCGCCCGACCCGAAACAAGCCAAGCTGTTACTTAAATCGCGTGCGACCGCCATTGCTTACGAAACGGTAACCGATGCCGGGGGCGGCTTACCGCTACTAGCGCCCATGAGTGAAGTCGCTGGTCGGCTGGCAGCACAGGCAGGCGCCCGGGCATTAGAAAAAGCATCTGGCGGGCGTGGCGTATTAATGGGCGGCGTTCCCGGTGTGGCACCAGCAGATGTTGTAGTAATTGGTGGTGGCGTGGTCGGCACCAACGCGGCGCGAATGGCGGTTGGCATGGGCGCTTCCGTCACTATTCTCGACCGAAGCCTCAAACGCTTAGCCGAGCTCGAAGAATTGTTTGCAGGTCGGGTAACGACTCTCTACTCCACTGAAGAAACGCTGGAGCAAGCCGTAACGCATGCTGACTTAGTGATTGGCGCGGTGTTACTGCCAGGTAAAGCAGCGCCCAAATTAGTTAGCCGTGAAATGATCAGCCGTATGCGAAGTGGTGCAGCGGTGGTTGATGTCGCCATCGACCAAGGCGGCTGTTTCGCCACCAGCAAACCTACTACCCACGATGAACCGATGTATATCGTCGACGACGTCGTTCACTACTGTGTCGCCAATATGCCAGGAGCCGTGGCCCGCACCGCTACGCTGGCACTCACTAATGCCACGCTGCCTTACGTACTGAAGTTAGCGAACAACGGTTTAACTACCGCCATGAATGATCGCCACTTCCTGGCAGGTTTAACCGTGCATCGCGGCAAAATCACTCAGCAGGATGTTGCTGACGCGCTAGGCTATGAATACTTCCCAGCCGATACTGAGTTAGGTATTTAACGACAAGGTTATGCCAATGAAGTTGAGCGCCCGGCGAATATGTGTACTCGCTGAACCAGGATGTCTCCAAGCTTAAATTTTGCTCCAACCAACTAATTTACATAACCGAGTCATTGCGAGCGCAGCGCGGCTTTGCGAGCGCAGCGCGGCAATCTCTAAGCTCACGGGTACTAAGATTGTCGCGCTAAGCCCGCAATGGCCGGGATTCGCTTTGCCAGCTTCCAGCAAGTCATTCCTCTCTGCATTTTCAGATTTGCTCAAATTTATTGCGGCGTAAGGCTAACTTCATCACCTCCGGCTATTTCACGGCAATCAACTGGCGATCCTTTCGTGGCAGACCTGTAAAGTAGGCCTTTCTGTAAAAACGTTTCTCACGGGTTGAGTGAATGCTCGAAGAAGTTGTACTGGTCGACGAGCTGGACCAAGCCATTGGCACAGCTGACAAACAACAAGCTCATCTGGAAGGCTCGCTGCACCGGGCCTTTTCACTATTCGTGTTTAACCACTCCGGGCAGTTGTTACTACAACAGCGTGCGGCCGGTAAATATCACTCTGGCGAGCTGTGGTCTAATACTTGTTGCGGCCACCCTCGCCCCGATGAACCACTAAGCGAAGCGGTTCATCGTCGACTACAAGAAGAGATGGGTTTCGATTGCGAATTAAGCAAAGCCTTCGACTTTATCTATAAAACCCATTTTGAAAACAGCCTGATAGAACATGAATTCGATCATGTTTTTATTGGCGTATTCGACGGCAAGCCAAAACCCGATAGCGACGAAGCTGCAGGCTATGCATGGCTTACGCTTGAGGAATTATCAGTCGATATATCGCAGCATCCGGCTCGCTATACCTATTGGTTGAAACACATTCTTCAACCGCTGCAGCAGTATTTGAAAGACAAACCACTGGCCAGGCTGCAAGGCTAGTGGGCGACATGGCGACGCACCCGATTCAGCCCTGGGTGCAGGCTGCGCGGCCAGCCGCTCATGGCATGATCGCCCTACCGTTACTCTGGGGCCAGGCATTGGCACTGGTTCATTCCGGCGAATTCTCCTGGCCATGGTTTTTCGTTATCCATGCTTTTGGGTTGCTGTGTCAGCTGTTCATTCTTTATCTGAACGACTATGCAGACGAAGCAGTTGACCGCCTCAATAACAGCTATTGGCTATCGGGCGGCTCCCGCGTATTGCCGGACGGCAAGCTAACGGGTCGGCAGCTGTACCGCGCTGCATTTATTGCACTGCTGGCCATGCTCATACTGGCGTTGGCGATCGCAGGATTCGGTCGGCCATGGATGCTTGCTCTCACGACTGTTGCTGCATTTGCGGCCTATAGCTATAGCGTAAAACCCATTCAAACGTCATATCGTGGTTACGGCGAACTGCACCAGGCTCTTAGCTGCGGCGTGTTACTGCCCGTGATCGCGTTTTATTTGCAGAGCGGCAGCCTCGCGGGCTTCCCGTGGTCGCTACTCATTTGCACATTTCTGATTTTTTTCGCGGGCAATATTATTACTGCGCTCGCCGATACCCCATCCGACTCCCTCGGCGGAAAACGGACTTACCCTGTTCGTCACGGCGAAACAAAAGCCCGCAAACATGCCCTTATACTTCTGAGCATTGCCTACACTGTCGGCCTGTTGCTGATTAGCAACATTAGCTTATCCATCGGCGTAGCGTTGTTTATCTGCGCACCGGCCATCGCAGTGTTGCTTTACATCGTTCAAACTCATTTATGGCAACAAGCAAATATTCAAAACCCTACCTTATGCAAACGATTCATTGCACTGACCACTGCAAGCCAGCTTTGGCTAATAACGACCTGGACGGCCGCCCTGTTTTTTTATGGAGCGACGCTGCCATGAGTAAAAACATCGGAAACATAGAGCGATGAAAATTGCAGTTATCGGCAGCGGCATTGCCGGCTTGAGCGCCAGTTGGTATTTACGCCAAAAACATGAGGTGACGTTATACGAACGCTGGCCAACGCTCGGCATGGATGCTCATACCGCAGAAATAGACTGTGACGGCGAAGCGCTTTTTATTAACGTTCCGATGCGAGTGTTCTTTCCCGAATACTATCCAACGCTCACCAGCCTATACCAAGAGCTCGGCGTTAAATTTGAGCCGGTGCAGTACTCAGGTTCGTTCAGCCATTTTGGCGGAAAAACATTTTTCCGCTACAAAAACTACTGGCTCGGGCCACTTACCGTGCCGTTTTTGGCCGGTAGAAGTCTGCGTAGTCCGGCAGCGATGAAAATCGGTCGCGAGTTGGTGCAGCTCATCAGCAAGGCCAATAAGGCCGACCGGAAGTATTCACTCGATTCAATCTGCATAGAGGAATACTTAGCCAGGGAAGGCTATTCGCAACTGTTCGCCGATCAATTCGTCTACCCGACGTTTGCCGGAATTTGCACCTGCAGCTACGATTCGGTCAAGGCCTATCCGGCCTCAATCATCCTCGACTACCTTCGCAGCGGCCTGACCTGGTCTAAGGTTAATCGCCTGACTCACGGCACCGGTGACGCCGCCACCCGTCTGGCCGACAGCGCTTCAGAAACGTTCTTCAATATGCAGCTGCAAGCCATAACGCCAACGGCCAATGGCGTTGAAGTAACCGATGGCAACGGCCATACAGCCACTTACGATCATGTTGTTATGGCAACTCAGGCAAACCAGGCCCTGTCGCTACTGCCGGCCGCAACAGCCGCAGAGAAGTCAGCACTGGGAAGCTTTGAGTATGAGCGAAGCCATATCGTTGTGCATAAAGACGAGCGACTGGCACCGGCTAACCCTGCCGAATGGGCACCGGTAAATTTTCTGCTCTCGGAACATCACGACAAGCCGATGGCCAGCATCGTTATGAACCGTATTCACCCACAGTTAAAAGGCAAACCCAGCGTATTCGAAACCTGGAACCCGTTTGTGCCGGCAACAGCTAGCGATGTTCTGCTTGAGGCTGAATTTGAGCGCCCTGTTGTCACCATGAACTCGCTACAAGGGATTAAGAAACTGGAGAATTTGCACCAAGAGCCAGATCGGCGAATTTGGTTCTGCGGCTCTTACTCGCGACGAGGCATCCCGTTATTGGAAAGTGCTACGGCTTCTGCCAACGATGTGGCTCAGCGCTTAAACTCGATGGAAGCTGCGAGCCAGGATTAACCCCCGCGACGCCACCTGGGTGCCACCACCCTTCTACTGGCTGCCATCACGGTGCTTAGCCCTCGGATCATAAATCATTCTGCCGGTGTTAAACGCCCGCGTAGCGTAGCGAATTTCGAGTAGATAAAGGCCTAGCGCGGCGATTAGGCAAAGCAGTGCGATGCAGAAAAAGCCAATAATCAACACACTGATATTGCGCTCAAAAACGTAGCCACCAAATAAACTCATCGTTAGCACACAAATAAATAATGCCGACGCTGTGCATAAACCAATCGCCCACTGATTAAGGGTAATACGCCTCCAGAGCAGCCTTAACTCTGAAATAATTTTGGTATTCTGCAACTCCTCGGGCTTGAGCTGAATTCGCCGTTCGAGAATTCTTACCCGGTCAATCGTGCGGCCCAGACGGGTAGTCATCACATTCAAAAATGAAGCAATGCCTGTGAGCATAAATACCGGCGCGATAGCCACGCCAATAATCGTTGCCAAGTCCATGGCAAATTCGTTGGCGAGATGGGGAGTGTTCATTGCGTCCTTAGTTATGCAATAGAGGGCACCAACGATTATAACCTCCCGCGACGACTGACTTTCCGCTAACAGCCAAACCAGTTCGGCTTGAGAGTGTTGTTAAAGCCAGCTTTTACTCCACAACTGTTCAGGCCGGGCCCTTCGGCTGCGCTCAGGAGAGCCTAGCTGAAGCCCCGCACGTAGCAAACCCTTCGACGAGCTCAGGGCGAACGGAGAGTGTAGTACATCTAGTATTTAAATCTTCCCTCAACCGTTCAGGCTGAGCTCGTCGAAGCCCCGCCAACTTAGCTACCCCTTCGGCAAGCTCAGGGCGAACGGAGAGTGTTGTACATCCAGCGTTTAAAACTTCCCTCAACCGTTCAAACTGAGCTCGTCGAAGCCCCATCAACTTAGCCACCCCTTCGGCAAGCTCGAGGTGAACGGAGAGTGTTGTACATCTAGCATTTAGAACCTCCCTCAACCGTTCAGGCTGAGCTCGTCGAAGCCCCGTCAACTTAGCTAACCCTTCGGCAAACTCAGGGTGAACGGAGAGTGTAGTACATCTAGCATTTAGAACTTCCCTCAACCGTTCAGAACCCTCTTGACCGTTCCCCGCAGTGAACCAGCTATTACAGAGCAAACGCTAGTCGTCGCGATGCGGCACGACCAAATTAAGAACAATCGCCAAAAAAGCCGACGGCAGCAGGCCTGTTGTCAACAACACTTTGGCCGTCGGAGGCAAATGCTGTAAGGCCTCCGGCACTTGCATCAAGCCGACACCCACCGACACTGACACAGCAAAGATAACCATGTTGCGGCTATTCCAGTCGACGTCAGCCAGCATTTTTACCCCCGACGCGGCGACCATGCCGAACATCACAATCACGCCGCCGCCCAGTACTTCAATGGGCACCGTTGCAATTACCGCCCCCACCTTCGGAATAAAGCCACAGATAATAAGAAAAATGGCACCGCAGGTCGCTACATGACGGCTCATCACCCGGGTCATCGCAACCAAGCCAACGTTCTGTGAGAACGAGGTATTGGGTAAACCACCAAATAAAGCTGACAGCGCAGTGCCTAACCCATCAGCGAAGGTTGCACCGCGAATCTCTTTGTCGGTTGCTTCCCGGTCGGCACCACCTTTGGTAATACCCGATACGTCGCCCACAGTCTCAATGGAAGAGATAAACGCCATCATCGAGATGCCAATAATGGCACCAGCACCGAACTCAATACCGAACGGGAACAGTTTGGGTGCAGCGAATGTAGTCGCCCTGCCAATATTCTCGAAACTCACCATGCCAAAGAAATACGCGACAACGTAACCAACGATTAAGCCGATAAGTACCGCAGAAGCCGAGAACATGCCCCGACCGAAGAACTTAAAGCCCAAAGTGACCACAATCACCGTGCCAGCGACACTCCAATTCAGCAAGCTGCCAAATTCCGGCAGACCTTTAGTCATGGCAGGCACCCCACCAGCGGCGTACTGAATACCAATCCTGAGTAACGAAAGCCCGATCATGGTGACAACCAAACCGGTAATTAGCGGCGGCAATGCGAAGCGCAATTTACCAACGAACGGAGCCAGGCAAGTCTGAAATAACCCGCCCACCAGAATGCCGCCGGTAACCATCGCCATGGCGTCTACGCCTTTGTCGGCCACTAGCGGAATAAGAACGGGAATAAAGGCGAAGCTGGTGCCCTGCACAATAGGCAGCCTCGCGCCTACCGGGCCGATACCGACGGTTTGCAACAGTGTTGTTACCCCGGCGAGCAGCATGCACATTTGCATCATGTAGATCATGCTTTGGAAATCAGCTGAGTCCGAGCCGAACCCGAAGCCAGCAGCACCGGCGATGATAATAGCCGGAGTGACGTTAGCGATGAACATCGCTAACACGTGCTGAATTCCCAGTGGTATCGCCGCAGCCAATGGCGGGAAGTAATCCGGGTCCCTCAACTCCTCCGGGGTTCCGGGCCACTGCTTTTTCGATTTCGGCCCGATGATTGGCGGCACAATCGTCGGGACAATCTCTATATCTGTTTTAGCCATCGGCACTACTCCGGTTCAATGGCCGAACTCAAAAGGTCCAGCGACCCATAATCTGAGGAGCTTTCTCATCCAGATCTTTAATACCCAAACGGTTCTGCCAGTACTGGTATTCAACACCCAAGGCCAGCGACTTATTAGCGTGCCACAACAACTGTGGCTGTATCAGCAGATTAGTGTTGCCGCCGCCTTCCGGGCTGGTGTAGTCCAGAAAGCCTTCAAAACTGAAGTTCTGGCTAGAAATTCTAAACCCTGAATTCCACACCAGATTAAACTGCACCGAGCTACCCGACAGAGTTGGATCGTCCCGAAACTGCAGGTGCGTCTTCACAAACTTGAAGTTGGGCACATTCCAGTCAAGGCTCAAACCGCCCATCCTCGTCCATTTATTAACAAACGAGTTGTTATCAAAATCCGCCTGCACAATGGCATAAATATCTTTAACCAGACCTTGCCATTGCGGCTTGCCGAAAGCTCGCAGCAAACTTACCCTAGGCCCCCATTCCAGATGAATACCGCCGGTACCATCCCGGTCATCCAGGTCGACCACATCTAAGAAAAAGTAAGAATCGCCCCATGTGAACCCGCTGGCGTTGGCGATGGTTAGAATGGCCTCATCGGTTTCAGAAAATCCTGGCCCACGCTTGTAATTGTAGCCATACAACAGCTCAACTTTCGTACTACTGAGTGTAGCGGCATGTGCGCCCGTTATAACGGCGGTACTCATTCCGGCAACTGCTACCGCAGCGACCAATAGCCGATTTATTGTTTTCATGGTGGGGCTCTCCTTGAACACACGTTTTTATTGATATAAATATTTTTCTGATTTTTTATCGCAAATATCCGGACTGATGCCCGACATCGCACATGACTCTCAATTCGCTTGTTTACTTTTTGACATTCATTGATGAGTATGAAATTTGATACTGATCGCTGCGCGGCGACCCACAGCCCAAGCTTTCGCTTGTTCATCATCAGTTATACTTTCCAGGTTGCCAATAGCTATGATTTTGGTAGCTACAGACTGTTGATAGATACTCCCAACCTGCGCTCTGATCGCATTAATACTGTCGTACACAATGCCTTTAGGCGGCGCCACCCAGCCCGGCCGAGCTGGCGCTGCAGAGTGACAAACGGCACAGCGTGCGGAAATAATCGCCAGCACTTCGGCATCACTACCGTGCAGTTTCGTAGCCGTAAAACCTTTGGCAGCTATGCTACCCCCATTCGAGCAATAGAACTGCGGCCGCTTGTCACCCCTCTGCGGGGTGTCAGTCCTTCTTGCCGAGCAATGATTTTAAATCAGCAAACGGCGAATGTGTTGCCGCTTCGGGTTTGGCGTCTTTGCCTTTGCCATGTTCAGACCGTGCTTCTAACTGCCGCTGATGCTCATTGTCATGGCAATACACACAGAGCAACTCCCAGTTACTACCGTCTTGTGGGTTATTATCGTGGTTATGGTCACGATGATGAACCGTCAACTCGCTCACATTGGCATTGGTAAATTCCCGGGCGCAGCGACCGCATACCCAGGGGTACATCTTCAGCGATATCTCGCGATAGCCCTTGCTGCGGGTGTCGGCGTTACGACGGGCGTCGGCAACGATTTGGTCAAGCTTATTGTTATCGATCTGGCTCACGACAGGTTCTTCTGATTAGGAATGGCGAAGGCTACACTATCGAATCGCTGAGTTATTTGAAAATTCATCCGGCGGAATAATCACGGCCTAAGCAAATAGACTCCAGAGCAATGCGGCTCAGCGAAAGCCATCAATCAGCGTCGCCACCCAAAACCAAATGCGGTGAGCTACGATGGCCCGGATCTGCGTAACTGCCCTTAATAGCTATTGGCGCTCTGACGCTTGGATCAGGCTAAACTCAACAGCTTACGTTCCACCCCTGCCGAATAGCGGCACCAGCAAGCCGCCATCCAACGTGTTGGGAATTACCCCACTAATGCAGCGCAACCTATGAAGCCCACCACTAAATTAGCTACCGCCAAAACCCCCGATGGCGAACCCCTCATCCTGCTTGAGCATGACGGTAATTATTTGCTCAAGGTAAACGGCATACCGTTGATGAGTACCAGGAACTTCTACTCAGAACAAAAGATGGTGGAGCTTGGCTGTATCGACCTGCCCGCCAAACCCAGAGTATTAATCGGCGGACTGGGCTTCGGCTTCACCCTGCGCCGGGCATTAGAACTCTGCCCGCCCGACAGCAGCGTCGACGTAGCCGAGCTTCTGCCCGTTATCGTCGATTGGAACCAAGAGTTTCTCACTGATGTAAATGGCCTACTGGTAGATGACCCGCGCGTAAACATTCTGATTCGTGACGTCGCGGAAGTACTCAAACAAGCAGGCAATGGCCGTTACGACGTTATCCTGCTGGATGTGGACAACAGCCCACAACCATTAGTCGATAAGGGCAATTCGGGGCTCTATGACACTCGAGGCATCGCTATGGCAAAGGCGGTGCTAAAACCGGGTGGGCGCGTGGTTTATTGGTCGGCTTATGAAGATGATGGATTTGTCCGAGCGTTGCGGAAGATGTTCAAGAAAGTCGAAAGCGTTCCGGCGAAGGCCTATCCGAAGGCAAAGAAATTTACGCATACGCTTTTTGTGGCAGAGCGGGACTGAGATCGTGGCAAAGGCTTGGGCAAGACCTATATTCTTAACTAATGGGTTTCATTACCGGGTAACACCAGGCTCAACGAGAGTGAAGCTCTTCACGCAATACCTTTCTGAGCAGGGCTTCGTTCAACGGCTCATTTCCCAGACACTGGCTTAGAGTTTTGTTGATAAGCATTTGGTAGCCAACACTTCCAGAGTCACTGCATAGAGGCTTAGAAGCGAGTACCAGTTAACAGCACTACTGGCCATGTTTCGGCAACGCATTCGAGGTCGCTACGAAGCGTTCTAGCTATCCCCATTAAGATAATCCGCAATTCAATATCGGATTATCTTAATGCCGACAAGCGAAATGAGCCCGAACCAGAACTACTCTACCAGAGCTAACTCAGTGGTCCTCAAATAAGCGTTATAACGAGCCCGAATGTTACGCACATAATTCACAGGCTCACTGCCTCGTACATAGCCGTGCCTGGCTTGCTTGGCGTATTTAGGTTGGGCTAATAGCAGCATTGCTTGCTCTACATTTCCAAACCATAGGTTAGGGTTCCAGCCTTTTTTCTGAGCTAGCCTGCGGGCATCAATTACATGGCCTAAACCGGCGTTGTACGAGGCTAGTGTGAACCAGGTGCGGCTGCGGAACGGCAAGTCTTCATCGAGCTGGTTACGTAGCCAATCCAGGTATTTCACGCCGGCGTGAATGCCGCTCTCGGGGTGTTTTACATTCTTGAAGCCCATTTGGTTCGCTGTTTTTGGCATTACTTGCATTAGCCCCTCGGCCCCTGCCCACGACTTCCGTTTTGGGTCGAACCGGCTTTCCTGATACATCTGCGAGATGATCAGCCGCCAGTCAAAACCGTATCGATCAGCATACTGCTTGGCCAGGTCGTCGAACGGTGAGAGCTTACCGGCGCTTCGGATTGAAGCATTGGCAGAGGCATTTTTGCTGAGCGAGGCCATACGACCGGTGGTACTAAAATATTTGAACCACAGTATGTTGAAGAACTTTTTACCACGGCGATTTTTACGAACGAAGTGGTTTAGTTTGTCCAGCAAATCCGGGCTGGTGTTTCTTACCGCCCAGGCACTGGGGTGTGGTTCAGCGATGGGAAAAACGGGTTGTACGCCGGGCAATAAGGCGGCGGGCATGTCGCCGGTCGGGCCGCCCGCTACCGTGAGGTCAAACTCGCCCTGCCCGACCCGGAAAACTACATCCTCGGTTTCCATGTCCTCAGGGGCGGCTAACAAATTGAAACCTGCTCCTGTTTCATACAAGCGTTGCAGCGGCCCCCAATAAGCGGAATTACTCCGAACCACGATATTTCGGCCCCAAAGATCCTGCACGCCCTTAACCGGGTCGCCAGGCCGGGCTAACAGCATTTGTGGGCCCTTATGATAGCTGTTGCTGTAGATAATACCGGGGCGTTGCTGCTCTTCGGGCGAGAGGAAACCGGCGGCGATATCGCCGGTGCCTGTCGTTAGGCCTGAAAACAGACCGTCGTAATTATCCGGAACCACCACTTCTAACCGCAGCTTATGCTGTTTGGCAAAGGCGCTGAGCAGTTCGTATTCAAAGCCGACCAGTTCGCCACGCCATAGGAAGTAAGACACTGCATTATTGCGAAGCAGCACCCGTAACACGCCGCGCTTTTTAATTTCGGCCCAGTCACCGGTGAACAGCGGCTGCTTTTCACCAACCAGATGCTGGCGTACCAGGTAGTTATCCAGTTGGTACTTCAGCTCGGTGGCA
>CAJQNE010000509.1 GCA_905479545.1 uncultured Gammaproteobacteria bacterium
GGTGCGGACTTCACGGAAGCGTTCAGGGTCTACCGTCCGACCGGTGTAACTGCTGATATTGGCAATCAAATCAATCGCATCGAGACTATCGATATCAAGATCATCAACTAAGTGAGAATCCAGCGTGATGTCTTCAGGCGGGATATCAAACTCGTCTTCAAACACTTTTTTCAGGTGTTCAAGAATCTCGGCACGGCTGGTTGCTGACATTGCTTTAATACTCTACGTATCGCTGGAAGTAGGCGTGCATTCGCCCGGTGAGCGCGCGCGGCGTTACTTCGTCGTTGTAAGGTGCGGTAACGCCTAGCGACCCGGTGTCGCCAATTGTTATGGTGTATACCACTTGCGTGGCCGGTATTTTATACCATTTCTCGCCTTTGGTTAGCGTTCGCGGTACACAATTGATGGCAACGGGCACAATGGGTGCATCAGCGCGTAGTGCCATTTGTGCTGCGCCACGCTTCAACTTCATCGGCTTACCCGGCACATTGCGGCTGCCTTCAGCAAACATAAGTAGCGACTGGCCTCGTCTCAGGCTGGCTGCGCAACGCTCCAGTAGCTCTTGGGCGTTCGCTGAATTTGGCAGGTACTGAGCGCTGCGAATAACGGTACCCAGAAAAGGATTACGCCATAAGCCACCATCAACAATGCAGTTAATATTGGGAATAAACGACATCATAAAAACCGTGTCGATCAGCGACGGGTGATTAACGACAACCACCGTACCGGGTCGACGTAACTCGGCCTTATCGCCACGCACCTCATAGCGGAGCAGGCCCAATAACCGGAAATAACCGATCGCTGTTTTGAACAGGTAATGGACAAACAGCCGCATTCGCCGTTGGCGGACATCCTGACTGCCAGGAATTAATAACACCAGCACGGTAAGAATACTGGCGACAATAGCGGCGGTACCAAAACCCAGGAAACCGAGGAATGTCGCAAAGGCCCGCCAGTAATAGTTGGCGCGCCAGTCGGCAGCAGGCAAGCCGGTGGTGGGCAGAACCTCAGCGTTGCGGTTCAAACTGGCAGCGTCGGAATTAGCATCACTCATCAGACATTCCTCATCAGCGGCTAAACATAATGGAAATCACACCATTACCGAGTTCAATACCATCTGCTTCAGCAACAAACTGATAGATCGCTCCATCCGCGGTGCCGCCTTGCTGGTTTACCGTGATGGTGGCCGTGGCTTCCGGAAGCACGTCTGCCAACCACTGAAAAGATTTAACCTGACTAATAAAAGCCAACCGGGCGGTGGCGTTCTGGCTGCCATCTGCCGCGACTGCGCCATGAATCGCCATGCACTGGCCGGCATATTCCAGCAGCGTTTCGCTGCCTAACTTACCTTCGAAGGCCAACGGGCTATCGCTACGCAATTCTGCCGTAGCGATTAGCTGTTGCGCGTCCGCACTCAGCACTGCGCTCAACAGCACCATGCTACCGGCGTGGGGTATGCGTTCGGCAATTTGGGCCTGAGTCAGCAACGGCTGCGACATTAGCAATTAGCTCGCAGAGACCGGCGTTAGTGACGCCACCAGCTGGCAGCCATTCAGCACGAAGGTACATTCACCGCCGTTGCCAGCCGCTAATTGCAACAAAAATGGCAGGCTACGAGCCGCCGGGTTACCGGCCCGCATGGCTTCCAGTTCGCCGGTTAAGCGAGTTTCCTGCTGACCGGTTTGAGTCGATAGTGTTAGTGACGCTAACGACTTTTTGGTTTGATTTGGGGTTAGTACAAAACTGGTCGCGAACGGGTAAGCAATATCGCGGAACGGTTGCAGGCGGCCGGCGACAACGTTATCAGCTGCTGTCAGCATCGCCGGAATTTTCTCGATCAGCACCTGGCTGTAAGTATCTAACAGGCCGGCGGCGAAACTATGGTCATGGCCGCAGATACTGGAGCTAGGCATTTTTGATTCGCTGGCGATGCTCCAATAACCGACCGGCGCGTTGTGCACCGAGTTGTGAAACTGAGTCGGCGATACCAGCATCGGATCATCGCAAAGTTGCAGGCACACCGAGTCGACAATATCGGTGCTTGAACAGGACGAAACAAATACATTCGCCAACTGCCCGGCCGGCATCGAGCTCGCCGCGGCGCTTTGCTCGCTGGTCATAAACGCCAGGCGGGTAATTTTAGTCGCCCGCCGACGCTCAGCGCGGGGCAGGCGTTCAGCGGTTAGCTTGGGAAACTCATCGCCTAGCGGCTGCAGGTCGTTATTCAAAAATGCCTGCCAACTGGGAATGCCGGTCGCGAGCAAACCGACCGCTTCGATAAAAACTTTGTTTTCTTGGGTAGCTATAGTGCTGCTCACGCCTCACCTCCGGCTACGCCGCCATGGCCAAACAGCAGGCTGCAGTTATTACCGCCAAAACCAAACGAGTTGGTCATAGTGTGTCGTAATGGCTGCTCGATGGTTTCGAGGACTAAATGCTTACCGACATCGGCGATTATCGCCTCATCCGGCGTTTGCGTATTCAGGCTCTTCGGCACCAGCCCATGCTTTAGGCAGAGCATGGCAACAATGGCTTCCAACACACCCGCGGCACCGAGCGTGTGGCCGGTCCAGCCTTTGGTAGAGCTGCAGGCAACGCCGGGCAGCACCCGCCCTACAGCTTTGCATTCAATGCCGTCGTTACTTGGCGTAGAGGTACCATGCAGGTTGATGTAGCTAATATCGCCCGCTTGCAATCCCGCCCGGTCGAGCGCTTGCTGCATCGCACTTGCCGCGCCACCGGCGGTCGGGTCAGGCGTCGACATATGGTGAGCATCACTGCTTTCACCGTAACCGAGCAGCTGAATAGCGTTATCACTGCCAGCAGGCTGCGGCGAACGCTCGACGATAGCAAAACCGGCGGCTTCGCCAATCGACAAGCCCTTGCGGTTCGCGTCAGCCGGTCGACAAATGTCTTGCGACACCAGCTTCAAGGCGTTAAAGCCGTACACCGTGGTATTGCAGATGCTATCGACACCACCGACCAACGCGGCGTC
>CAJQNE010000510.1 GCA_905479545.1 uncultured Gammaproteobacteria bacterium
TACCGACGGTTTGTGGGATGCCTTCAATGACTACCTCATGGGCGTGACGGCTGAAAACCTCGCCGAAAAATACGGGGTAAGCCGAGAGCAACAGGATGAATTTTCGGCCCATTCGCAAAATAAAGCCGAGGCGGCCATCCGCAGCAATCGTTTTTCCTCGGAAATTGTGCCGATCAGCATTCCTCAAAGACGCGGGGAGCCGCGCGAGTTTGCCGTTGATGAGTTTCCACGCGCAGGCGTAACAGCCGAATCACTCGCATCGCTAAAACCGGCGTTTAAAGCCGATGGCAGCGTAACGGCAGCGAACGCCTCAGGCCTGAACGACGGGGCAGCGGCGGTGATAGTAATGTCAGCCAGCAAGGCCCGCGAGCTTGGTTTGCGCAGCATAGTAACCATAGAGGCTGCGGCTGCAACGGGTGTTGATCCCGCAATTATGGGCATAGCGCCAGCTTCCGCGAGCGATAAATGCCTCGACAAAGCCGGATGGTCGATTGCTGAGCTCGACTTAATCGAAGCCAATGAGGCATTCGCAGCGCAATGCCTGTCAGTACAACAAGAGCTAAGTTGGGACAGCAAAAAAGTTAATGTTAACGGCGGCGCTATTGCATTAGGCCACCCAATCGGCGCTTCGGGCGCCCGGATTTTAGTCTCGTTGCTGCACGAAATGCAGCGCACTGATGCTAAAAAGGGCTTGGCGACACTGTGTATTGGTGGCGGCCAGGGCATTGCAATGGCAGTACAGACAATTAGCTAGCTCTTCTTTGCCGCAGTAAAGGTTCCGCCCGAAAGAAGACGCCATCCAGACAGTAATAATGTGCACTGCACAATGTAGCTCTTTGTCTATGGCCGATTGTGGGTATAATGTTGCAGTGCAGTAGCAAAATTAGTCGATTAGCGCGACTACGCTGCCACCCACCCCACCGGGCGAATCCCGAAACTCGATAAATATGCGTAAACGCAGCAGGTTTTAATGTCTGATCTTCGGCTAATAAAAAAATATCCTAACCGTCGTCTCTACGATACGCAGATTAGTCGCTACATCACGCTGGAAGAGATCCGCCAATTGGTGCTCGACGGAGAAGAGTTTCAGGTGGTCGATAAATCCAGCGGCAAGGACATAACCCGCTCCATTTTGCTCCAGGTAATTGCCGAGCAAGAAGGTTTAGGCAAGACTATTTTCAGCACCCAATTGCTATCGCGCATCATTCGTTTTTACGACGACAATCTGCAGGGTGTAATGAGCGGCTACCTTGAATCGTCCATGGAAGTATTTGAGAGCAGACAGCAAGCTGTTCGCGACCAGCTACGGCACTTGAAAGAACAGATCCCGCTAACTCAACTCATTGATAAGTCAAAAGATAACGCCAACCTCTGGAAAGCCCTACGAGAGGACTTCTTAAAGTCTCTACCGTTACGCAGCGGCGATGAGAAAGGCAGCAAAGGCGACAAAAGCGACTAGCAACATTTTTTCAAACTGCGTGCTCAGTTACACGGACTGAGAAATACCTAATCAGCCGATTATCTCGCATTAAGCGGCTAGCGAACAATCACGCCTACCGTTTCAACGGTCACGCCCTTTCTGCGTTCGACAGCAACCTCTAACCCCTGCCAAACCTGGCAGCTATTCAGGGGCTTAGCGCAAGTTCATCGAGCGCCGTTTAAGACTCGGCGCGGAATATACGTAATACCACTTGGTACGCAACTAGCTTCTCGTCTTACTAAAAGTGATGAAACATGCCGTCTTGCAGCGGCTTTAACGCGCTCTTGCGCATCCGAATTGCGGATTATCATATCTTTTGTGCGCCGCACAAATTGTGACGCATCAGGAAATGTTGCGGCGCAACAAACACTTAGCTCAATTATTGCCTGCGGGTAGAAACTCCGCAGCAAAAATCCGTTAGCAACTCGTTGACAGCACCGCGGCGCTTCCATATGATGCACTGCAACAGAGGGGAAAGCGCAACCAACGCCCTCTCAGCAAAACTAAATTCAGCTTCTGCCGCTTAATCGATTCGATAGCGTCAGGTAAAAGAAAACCCGGCAACTGCAGCAATGCAGCCCGGGCCAGCTAGGACTCCTCCGAAAGGTCCACAATGACCTTTCTCGCACCTTGTCCTCTCCCCAGAGGACCTTTTTATTCTTGAATAGGCCGCTGCTATCGCAGCGGCCTATTTGTTTGTGCAGCAGAAAATCATCTACAAAAAGCTGCAGACATTCCCACCACACGACCTGCGCCCCACTTTGCTGCTTAAACAGCTATCTCTTTAGGGGTATCGCCACTTTTAGGTAGCGGCCAACTCGCACCTTGTCCTGATTAAAACCTGCATTCACAAGAGAGCAGTATATCAGTTAGCACTAAAGCATAATTACATTATTCTTAACATAACGCACTAAATGTAATCTTTTTGTTAAATGGCAACCTAAAGCAACACGAAGCTCAAATAACACCCAACAAAAAAACCGCCGGAGCGGTTTTTTTGTTCAAGCAAGCCAAAAGCACTAACCGTTTTGGTCTAACTCTTTCATGCTTAGGCGAATTCGCCCCTGACGGTCAACTTCCAGCACTTTCACCTTAACGGTCTGGCCTTCTTTTAATACGTCAGCCACATTCTCAACCCGCTCATCCGAAATTTGCGAGATGTGAACTAAGCCATCTTTACCCGGCAGGATGCTGACAAAGGCACCAAAGTCCATCAGGCGAGCGACCTTACCTTCGTAGACGGTGCCCACTTCAATTTCAGCCGTAAGTTGGTTAATACGCAGCAGAGCAGCATCACAGTCTGCCTTATCAATTGAGTAAACCTTAATAGTGCCGTCGTCATCAATATCAATGGTGCAATTCGTCTCTTCGGTAATAGAACGAATGGTCGCCCCACCCTTGCCGATGACGTCGCGAATCTTGTCGGGGTGAATCTTCACAGTAACAATTCGCGGCGCATTCGGTGACAGCTCGGTACGCGGGGTATCCAGCACCTGAGCCATTTCACCCAAAATAAACAAGCGACCATCACGAGCCTGGTCCAGCGCAGCTTCCATAATCTGACGGGTAATGCCGTCGATTTTAATATCCATCTGCAGTGCGGTAATACCGTCGTTGGTGCCGGCCACTTTGAAGTCCATGTCGCCGAGATGATCTTCATCACCGAGGATATCGCTCAATACAACAAAGCGATCGCCCTCTTTTACCAAACCCATAGCAATACCAGCAACCGGTGCTTTCAGGGGCACACCAGCATCCATCAACGCCAGGCTCGTACCACAAACGCTGGCCATTGAGCTTGAGCCGTTCGATTCGGTGATCTCCGAAACGACGCGTAGCGTGTAAGGGAAGTCTTTTGAACTCGGTACAACCGCGGTAACACCGCGCTTAGCTAGCTTACCGTGGCCAATTTCACGACGCTTAGGGCCGCCCATAAAGCCTGCTTCACCTACACAGAAGGGTGGGAAGTTGTAATGCATCATAAAGCCGTCGCGGCGCTCGCCTTCAATCGCATCGATAATCTGCGCATCACGTTCAGCACCCAAAGTAGCAACCACCATGGCTTGGGTTTCACCGCGGGTAAACACGGCAGAACCGTGGGTGCGAGCCAGAGTTCCGACTTCACATTTAATAGCGCGAACCGTCCGGGTATCACGGCCGTCAATACGTGGGTTGCCGTCAAGAATGCGATCACGCACTGCGTGATGCTCAAGATCATCAATTACGCCGTTAACCAGGTTGGTTTCGACAACGTCTGCGCCTTCAGCAATAAACTTAGCACGCAGCTCTTTCTTAACCGCAGAGACAGCATCGCGACGATCCAGCTTATCGGTAATCGCGTATGCGTCCACAAAGCCTTTTTCGCCAGCCGCTTTAACGTCAGCGACTAGTGAGTCAGAAGCTTTTGGAGCTTCCCAGTCCCACTTCGGCTTACCGGCTTCAGCCGCAAGCTCGTTAATCGCGTTGATAGCAACCTGCTGCTGCTCGTGGCCGAACAATACTGCGCCAAGCATCACCTCTTCTGACAACACATCTGCTTCAGATTCCACCATCAACACTGCGTCGTGGGTGCCGGCGACTACCAGATTGAGACTGGAGTCTTCGAGCTCAGTGCGGGTCGGGTTTAGCTGATATTCGCCGTTGGCATAACCAACGCGGGCGCAGGCAATAGGACCATTGAATGGCAAACCAGCGATAGCTACAGCGGCAGAGGCACCAATCATCGCCGGAATATCAGGATCAACTTCAGGGTTCAGCGACATCACGGTCGCAATAATCTGAACTTCGTTCTTAAAGCCATTTGGGAACAACGGGCGAATGGGCCGATCAATCAAACGCGAGGTTAGTGTTTCTTTTTCGGTAGGACGGCCTTCGCGCTTGAAGAAACCACCAGGAATTTTACCGGCAGAGTATGTGCGCTCCTGATAGTTAACCGTGAGCGGGAAAAAGTCGCGCGACGGGTCAACGCTGGTCTTGCCAACAACGGTCACCATTACGGTGGTGTCGTCCATATCGATAAGCACCGCACCGCTGGCTTGGCGTGCCAAACGGCCCGTTTCCATGGTGACAGTGTGCTTGCCGTATTTAAATTGTTTAACTGTGGCTTTAAGGTCCAGGCTCATTCGGTGAATCCTCTTTGCGTCCCTTGACGCTGTATGGGTTTGCTTACGAGTGGTTTAACTCAATCTTTTGGCGATATTTTGCACTGCAACATAAAATCACCTATTGCAGATACGACAAACCCCGAGCACAGGCTCGGGGTTTGTCGTTTTGGCTCTACACCCGCTTAGCGACGTAGACCCAGGCTTTTGATCAGTTCCTGATAGCGGGCTGAATCACGCTTCTTCAGGTAGTCGAGCAGTTTACGACGCTGATTAACCAACTTCAGCAAGCCGCGACGACTATGATTGTCATGCTTATGCGTGGCGAAGTGCTCAGTTAACCCAAGGATGCGCTTAGTAAGCAGCGCGATTTGTACTTCAGGTGAACCGGTGTCGTTTTCACCGCGCTTATATTCGTTTACAACTTCTTGCTTTACAGCAGTGGCTAGAGCCATTTTAGATTTACCTTATTTAAGAGCGTTTTGAAATTCGCCGCAAACCAGAACGCACGCCAGTAAGCGGTAACAGCTAGCCTGCCGTTTTAACGACAGGGCGCGGGATTGTACGCGCCGACTGCAAGGTAAACAAGCCGCCCCCGCTTACACTAATTTTCGAACTCAGGATAAATCGCCATCGTTTCATGAACGCGCCGATCGTGTGCCGGGACAATCGTCAAT
>CAJQNE010000511.1 GCA_905479545.1 uncultured Gammaproteobacteria bacterium
ATTGGCTGGCAATTTCGTCAAGTACCGGCGCAATCATTTTGCAGGGACCACACCATTCGGCCCAGTAGTCGACAAGTACCGGGACGTCAGATTTTAAAACGTCGGCTTCAAATGAATCATCAGTAATCTTTACAACTTCGCTCACGGTTGAATTTCTCCGTTGGGGGTTGGGATATCGGTTAGTTGAATTGCGTAGGTAGTCAGCTATTGGGATGGCGCGTTAGCACTGGCCGATAGCAAAAGGCCGGATGGCCAAGTCGAATGTTCAGTTGTGTCACCAAGCCGGTCGCGCTGTAGGCGGGGCGACGCACAATAATATTGGTTAAATATGGCGTCTTGATGAAAAACGTTGCTAGTGCTGCCACGGGTAGTTTTTAGTGTGGGAAAACAATAGGGAGTTCGAGCAAGGCCAGTTCAAAGGGTTGAGGAGGAAAACGCTAGCTGCCGGGCGATAGTTGCGCTGCTAATGCAGGGTGTATCGCGGCGCTTGAACGCGACTCCCAGCAAGTCAGCTGGCTCTGCGCGATAAGACAGCCTATATTGCACCGCAATTCCAACCGCATTGCAAGCTGCATTTATATAGTCGCAATCGGTTCTGACATATCTTGCATGCTGCCCTTTGGGCTACGGAAAATCTTTGACTGCCAATAACGACCAAACTAAAGAACAGCCTACTAACGACTTGAGCCATCTTTCGGACGTGCGGTTCGATAGTCTGGACCTGCATCCGCATTTAATGGCGGGGATACAGAAAGCCGGTTTTGAATTTTGTACGCCGATTCAGGCGGGTACGTTGCCGCTGGCTTTGCGCGGAAAAGATGTGGCCGGGCAGGCTCAGACGGGCACCGGCAAAACAGCGGCGTTTCTGCTGGCAGTTCTGCACAAGCTATTGACTGACGCGCCCGTCGAAGGTCGTAAGCCGAAGCAGATTCGTTCGCTAATATTGGCGCCAACCCGTGAACTGGCTATTCAGATTCATAAGGATGCTGCGGTATTGGCCAACGGTACCGACCTGAAACTTGGGCTTGCCTATGGCGGTACCGATTACGATAAGCAGCGCGACCAGCTTGCGGCTGGAGTAGACATTCTAATAGGTACGCCTGGCCGGGTTATCGATTACTTCAAGCAAGGTGTGTTCGATATGAAATGCCTTGAAGTTGCGGTGCTAGACGAAGCTGATCGCATGTTTGATCTTGGTTTTATTAAGGATGTGCGCTACATGTTCCGCAACATGCCGCCCGCTGAGGAGCGGGTGAATATGCTGTTTTCAGCGACGTTGTCGCAAAAAGTTGCTGAGTTAGCCTACGAAAACATGAATACGCCCGAATCAGTCAAGATCGAGGCGGACCAGGTTACTGCCGACAATGTTGTGCAGAGCGTTTATTACCCCGCCAGTGATGAAAAAATTCCATTGCTGGTGGGTTTGTTGCGTGAGTTGCGACCGGCACGCTCTATGGTGTTTGTGAATACCAAGCGTGTTGCAGAGAACCTGGAGCGCTGGTTAAACGCCAACGACTTTAAATGCGCCGTGCTCAGCGGTGATGTGCCTCAGAAAAAGCGCCAGAGTCTGTTAAAGCAGTTTCAGGATGGCCATCTGCCAATGGTGGTAACCACTGATGTTGCTGCCCGTGGACTGCATATTAATGGCGTATCGCACGTATTTAATTACGACCTGCCGAATGACGCAGAAGACTATGTGCACCGAATTGGTCGTACCGCCCGGGCCGGAGCTTCCGGTACGGCCTTGTCTTTTGCCTGTGAAGAATATGCGTTCTCCCTGCCGGACGTCGAAAAGTACATTGAGATGAAAATCCCGATGGCATCGGTGACCAACGAGTTGCTGGCTGACAGCCTGGTTCGCCCACCGCCACGTGAGCGGAAGCCGCGTGGCGATAGTCGCGGCGGGCGAGGTGGGCGTGATGGTGGCGGGCGCAGTGGTGGCCGTGGTCGGCGTAGTTCCGGCAATCGGTCGCGTTAATACTGAGTGATGGTGCCTAAATGGCATTTTGATGCGGTATTGAGGTTTGACGGTCGTTTCCATGCGTATTGGCATTGATTTAGGTGGCACCAAAATTGAAGGCGTCGTACTTGGGGGCGACGGTGCGGTGCATTGCCGTCAGCGCATTGCTACCCCGCAGGCTGATTACGCCGCCACCATAGCCGCGCTGGCCGACCTGGTGATCGCACTGGAAGTGCAGGTGGGCCAGTGCTGCACAGTCGGTGTTGCCACGCCGGGTGCTGTGTGGCGTGGCGTGATGAAAAACTGTAACTCAACTTGCCTCAATGGTCGGCCGTTTAAGGCTGATGTCGAGAAAGCACTGGGTCGTGAAGTTAAGTTGGCGAATGACGCTGACTGTCTGGTGTTGTCGGAATCTGTAGACGGGGCGGGTGCCGGGTTTAGTACGGTGTTTGGCGTGATATTGGGTACTGGCGTTGGCGGTGGTTTGATTGTGAATGGCCGACTGCTGGCCGGTCCGAATGCAATTGCAGGTGAGTGGGGGCACAACCCTCTGCCGTGGGCGCAGGCAGATGAAGTACCGGGTAAGGTCTGCTATTGCGGCCTCAGCGGCTGCATTGAGACTTATCTATGCGGCCCGGCTTTGGACGGTTGTTGTGCGGGTTTGACCGCAGAGCAGGTAGGTCGCCGGCAAACGCCGGAGGCAAAGGCAGCGATCGAGGCATATTGTCATCGCCTGGCGCGTGCGTTAGCTAGTGTAATTAATGTCGTTGATCCTGATGTCATTGTGCTGGCGGGCGGGGTGTCGAACATCGACTACTTATATGAAGCTGTGCCGCGGCTCTGGCAGCAGTGGATATTCTCAAGCGAACCTGTAACAAAGCTCGTTAAAGCCAGATACGGCGACTCGTCGGGCGTAAGGGGTGCTGCGTGGTTATGGGATTAGGCTTCCTGATTGCCTGGGCCCGGAGCTACATAGGCCTGTATATCCGTTAAATTTGCGCGATGTTTAAGTTGCCTGGTTTATCGGTCACCACACAATCGGTTGTTGTCAGTCGCAAAAAAAGCGGACTCGAGCGGTAAGTGTCGGTTATTTCTCATGGAGGGCTTCCATCGCGGCGCTAAAGTCGGTACTATCCGCGCCCTTTCACGCCTGCGTGAGGTCTGTCTGTGGTTAAGCGTTGAGCTTAATTGCAGCGACACTTCAAGCCGGTACTGAATATCCTGACCGTTGGTTTTACCCCTTGTAAAGCCCTTCAGGCCGCCATTGTGGCGGGTTGAGGTGGTCCTGTGATTCGAGAGTAAGTCTATGAGTATGCAAGACCCGATCTCGGACATGCTTACGCGCATTCGTAATGGCCAGCGTGCCGCGAAAACCAGCGTAGTTATGCCCGGTTCCAAGCAGAAGAAGGCCATTGCTGCCGTTCTGCAAAATGAAGGTTTCATCGATGGCTTCGAGGCCACCGAGCTTGAAGGCAAGCCAGCGTTAAGCGTTGACCTGCGTTATTTCGACGGTCAGCC
>CAJQNE010000512.1 GCA_905479545.1 uncultured Gammaproteobacteria bacterium
GGAGTTTGCCCGGCATAACATTGATGTCGCCATCTATGACGGCGTTGAGCCAGACCCCACAATCAGTCAGGTCGAAGCCGGGCTGGCCTTACTCAAACAGCACCGCAGTGAGGCCGTGCTGGGCTTCGGTGGCGGCTCGCCGCTGGATGCGGCCAAGGTCATCGCTGCCCGCGCCACCAACGACAAGCCTATTGAAAAAATGGCCGGGGTACTAAAAGTTAGCAAACCACTGCCGCCGTTGTACGCCATACCCACTACGGCGGGTACTGGCTCCGAAGTGACGATCGCTGCGGTGATATCCGATCCGGCGACGGGCCGCAAACTGCCAATCGCCGACTTGAAACTGATCCCGCTAATGACCGCGTTGGATGAAGCATTAATGCTCGGCCTGCCAGCGTCCGTAACGGCGGCATCCGGCATGGATGTGCTAACCCATGCCGTTGAAGGCTACCTCTCCAGACTGGCAACGCCGGAAACCGACAAGCTCGCACTAACCACTGCCAAGCTGGTGATGGAGTATCTGCCGCGAGCGGTGGAAGACGGCCAGAATGACATGGAAGCGCGCCGGCAAATGGCACTGGCGTCGTTTTATGCCGGCCGGGTTATTTCGACGGCAGCGGTGGGCTATGTGCATGGCATCGCCCACCAACTCGGCGGTCGTTATCACACACCGCATGGCATCACCAATGCGATTGTTATGCCGCATGTCCTCGAATTTTCCAAACCCGCCTGCCGAGCCCGGCTGGCCACGCTGGCTGAAGTCGGCGGATTGCGGCAAGCCGGTGATAGCGAGCAAGTCGCCGCTGACCGCTTTATTCAACATGTACGCGATCTGAATGCCCGGTTCGACATCCCTGAAGCGTACAAACAACTGCGCCCGGAAGACATGCCTTCCATTGCCAGCGACGCGTTGGCCGAAGCGCATTCCACCTATGGCGTACCGCGCTATATGGATCAAGCCGGTTGCGAAACGTTGTTGCAACAACTGGCGGCATGAGGCTGCTGCATGGCAGCCGAGCTAGCGGGCTGACGTCGTGAGACGTGCTTTCCCCTCCCCCACCATTACAGGATGCCTACCGTGGATCTAATAACCATTCGTTCCGATGGCCTGCTTTTTTTGCTCGCACTCACCAGCGCGCTGGGCACGTGGGCAATCTATTCACCACCCCGCTTTAATAGTGTTAACAAAGCCTTCGGGCAATTTGCCTTCGCGCTTATCACAGCAGAAATGGCGCCGTTTTGGTTGCTGCTGCAAGCGTTTGTAGCACTGGCATTAGTTGGTTTGTCGGCATTGTCATCAACGCTCGGGGTGGTGAGCTTAGTGGTGCTTCTACTGAGCTGGGCGGGCCTGCTCTGGAGCATCCGCATGAGCTTGGCGACCAAAGCGATTGTCGAGACTGAGCTAAAAGCCCAGTTAGGAGAGAACTATCTGGATGTCATTCCTGAGTCGCAACGCCGCAAGCTGGAATACGGTTTGCGCCTTCGTGATTGGTTCAATCCACTAGGCTTTGGAAAACCGGATATCGAGGTGATTCGCGATATTAATTACCAGCCCGGCGGCATTCGCAACCAGTTGGATATTTACCGCCCCAAAGTCATACCACCCGAGGGTTGCCCGGTCCTGCTGCAAATTCATGGCGGCGCTTGGATGGTGGGTAAAAAAGGCAGTCAGGGCATGGCCTTGATGAAGTTGCTGGCCAGCAGCGGCTGGATCTGTGTGGACGCTAACTACCGACTGAGCCCGAATGTTGGCATGCCCGTGCATATTCAGGACTGCAAGGCGGCTCTTTGCTGGATTCGCAAGAACGGTGCGGACTATGGAATGGATACGAGTTTCGTCGCCGTGACTGGCGGCTCTGCTGGCGGCCACTTGAGTTCACTGCTGGGGGTAACCGCCAACCTGCCTGCGCTACAACCCGGTATGGAAGACATCGACACCTCCGTCCAAGCCAGCGTTCCGTTTTATGGCCCACACGATATAACCTACCGCTTCAAGCAGAATCACAACAGCGAAGAGGCACAGGAGTGGCTGACGGGCGTAGTCATGCACGAATCGCCGGCCCAGAATGCCATGCTCTGGGAGTTGGTATCGCCGCTCTCACATATCCGCGAGGACGCGCCACCCTACATGTTGCTGCATGGTCACCCCGACAGCGTTGTGCCGGTAAAGGATAGTCAGGTGTTTAGTCGCGAGCTGCGCAAGACCAGCAGCAAGCCAGTGGTATATGCCGAATTACCCGGTGCCGCGCACGGCTTCGACTATCTCAACTCCATCCGCAGCCGACATGCAGTCAATGGCGTGCACCGCTTTCTGGAATGGGCGCGGTATTCTCACACTGGAAAATAGCCATTACCGGTTGACGTGAGGCACCGGGCTCACGGTAGGTCGGTTTCGCGAAGCAAGCCGACAAGGCTCACTCGAATATCATGTCGGCATGTAAACGATGCCGACCTACTGAACAACGGTCTCCCTATCCCAGTGCAAAGACCAAGACTTAGACTTGCGACTTAGACAATTTCGACAGAGAATCTTTAGAAGGACATTAGCTTGAATATGCCAAATATCAACCCACAAACCCCGGTTCTGATTGGCTGCGGCCAGATCACTGATCGCAGTGCACCGGAAGCCGCCAAAGATCCCATCACACTGATGGCGGAGACCGCGCTCGCGGCTGCAGAGGATGCCGGCGGCGGACAACGCCTGTTAGATGCGTTGGACGTGGTGGTGGCGATGGGACTGACCGTCGATACTCCCAATACCGCTGCCTCGGACTGGCCGGGTTATCACAACGCGCCGGGCACGGTTTGCGAACGGCTGGGCATCAACCCCGCACGTCAATGCAATACCGCTACCGGCGGCAACACGCCGCAGCTGATGATTAACCGTTTTGCAGAAGAAATCGCCCGTGGCGAGTGCTCGGCAATGCTGCTGACGGGCGCTGAATCACTGCATGGCATGATCGGCCGCCTCACCAAGGGAATGGAGATCGATGCCTGGCACGGTGGCGTCGGTGGTGACCCGGAAATGCTTACCACAGAGCGAGCGCCCTCCACCGAGCATGAGGAGGTCTACGGCTTGGTGCCCCCCGCCAACGTTTACCCGCTGTTTGAGAATGCTCTGCGCGGCAAATACAGGCTGTCGCTGGAGCAACATCGCAGCAAAATGGGTGAGTTGTTCCACCGCTTCACGCAGGTCGCGGCGGCCAACCCGCTGGCGTGGTTTCCGACCGAACGCTCAGCAGAGGAAATCAGCGAACCCAGCGACAGCAATCGCTATGTCGGCTTTCCCTATACCAAGTTCATGAACTCCGTCATTCAGGTCAATATGGGCGCGTCGCTGATAATGACCTCGGTAGCCAAGGCCAGAGAACTGGGCGTGGCGGATGACCGCATGGTATTCCTGCACGGCTGTGCCGATGCCAATGATATCTGGCATATGTACGAGCGGAAGAACTACCACTCGTCACCGGCCATGCGTCTTATTGGCGAGCGGGCGTTAGCGATGGCAAACAAAACCATCGCCGACATGAAGTACTTCGAAATCTACAGCTGCTTCCCCTCCGCCGTGCAAATTGCCTGCGATGAATTCGGTATTGCTCACGACGACGCCAGAGGGCTAACGCTAACCGAAGGACTGCCCTACTTCGGCGGGCCGGGAAACAATTTCGTAACGCA
>CAJQNE010000513.1 GCA_905479545.1 uncultured Gammaproteobacteria bacterium
TGCAATGCCGCGATGCTTTTAATATCAAAGAAGATCTCGAACTTCGTAAAACCGAAGATATTCTCGACGAAGTGGATTCGCTGGTCGCCAATAACCGCCACTGGGAAATGCAGGTGCTGACTCACTCAGATTACGCTCTGAGTGTCGCGCTGAATGAAACCGATGAGCCGATAAATTCGGACGGCACCGAAGAAGACGAAGGCGGTGGCGCTTACATAGCGATGATCGAAGCGCTGCATAAATACGGCCGCAACTTTCCGGCACTACGCCGTAATATTTTTAACGCAATTGTTAGTACCGTATCGTTCGACAGCCGCATCGCCCACTCCTATGGAATCTACGCCAACGTGCGGAATGTGCGGTTTAATGAAATGGAATATCAAGTACCTGCCGAAGCCGGGCCAGCTTGCCTGCGGGAGATAATGCAGACCATTCATAGCCGCAACCTGAACAGCTGGTTCCCGATTGAATATCGCTACGTAAAAGGCGACGACATGTGGCTAAGCCAGTTTAACGGCCGCGACAGCGCTTCTATCTCTATCCACCAGTACTACCAGATGGACTACCACGAGTTTTTCTCCATTATTGAGCCGATATTCTGGAAGTACGATGGCAGACCACATTGGGGCAAGCTGCACACGTTGAACGCCAAACAACTGGCCAACCTCTACCCGAATTTTAAGGATTTCCAGGCCGTTCGCGACGAACTCGACCCGCAGGGCAAAATGCTTAATCCGCATTTGCGTTCGCTGTTTGGCGTGGCTGGCTAAGAGCTGGTGTAGAAAAAAAACCGCATTTAGCGAATAAGCGCGACTACGTGCGTAGGTGGCATTACGCAGCATACCGACAGCCAGAGCTTAGCAAGTAGCGAGGTTCTGTCGGCTTGCAAGCGAAGCCGACCTACCGAAACTCTTTGCTTTTCCGGTGTTTACCGGTTTTTTTTGCTCACTCTCTCAGTACCAGCAACAAAAAAGCTGGCAGCTAATAGAAAAGCTGTCAGCCATATTGACGTAGGCTTAGAACCCGCGGTCGTACCCTAGGCGGCTTTGTCGACTTTACCCGCTTGATCGATAAGTGTACGAGCGACTACTTTCAGCGCCAGGGTTTCTTCCGCACCTTCAAAAATAGACAGCACGCGAGCATCAACAAAATAGCGGCTGACATCAGTCTCTTCCGCGTACCCCATACCGCCGTGAATCTGCAGCGCTTCAGAGGTAACGTACTGCGCGGCTTTACAGGCATAAAGCTTCACTAAGCTGGCTTCCATCTGACCCTTGCCGGCATCTAGCTGGCGAGCCACCGAGTAGCTGAATTCGCGGGTTGCAGTGAGCAACGACGCCATACGGGCTATTTTCACCCGGGTTAATTGGTAGTTGCCGATTGGCTGGCCGAATACTTTGCGGTCCGTTGAGTAGCTGACGGCTTTTTCGAACGCAGCGCGCATAACGCCATTGGCACGAGCTGAAGTTTGAATCCGGCCACCGGTCATGCCGGCCATTACCAGGTAGAAGCCACGGCCAAGGCCTTCTTCTTCGCCAACGACATTCTCGTCTGGCACAAAGACATTGTCGTAAAACACATCGAATGAGTGCATGCCGCGATAGCCAATGGTGGGAATCGCCTTGCCGGTAAGCTTGCCGCCGCCCGGCTGTGTGTATTCAAATGAATGGCCATCGGACCTATCTTTTTCGACCATAAACATAGTCAGGCCTTTATGGCCTAAACTCATGTCCGGATCGGTACGGGCCAAGGTTAGCAGCACGCCTGCTTTACCCGCGAAGGTACACCAGGCTTTAGCACCGTTGAGAATCCAACCGCCCTCGGTACGAACGGCTTTTAGCTGCATACCCGCTACATCTGAGCCGAAATTTGGCTCAGTGAAGGCAATACCTACTAACGGATTACCTTCGGCTATACCGGGTAGCCACTTGGCTTTCTGCGCTTCAGTGCCGCCTTTCAGCAGCGCCCGCGACATAATTTCAGGCCGGGTTATCAATGAACCCGCTGCCGCCAGCGAACCACGCGAAAGCTCTTCGGTGGTTACGATCATGCCCATGCTTTCTTCATGGTCGTCTGGCTGTAGGCCACCAAACTTCTCTGGAATAGACAGACCCAGGCAGCCCATCTCAATCAACGGCTGCAGAATATCGTCCGGCACAATATCGTCGTTCCGATGGATGTGCTCAGCCCGCGGCATAACCTCTTCGGTAGCGAACTTACGGAAGGTATCGCGAATCATTTCCGCGTCTTCACCGATTTCCGATACACCCAGACGACCGTCACGGCTGATAATGAGCTCGCCCAGCGCCTCTAGCTTGGCGCTACTGTAATGCTCTGCGACAAACTCGATGAGCATGGTGCCAAACAGCGTTTCAGCCATACGACTGGCGTTACTGGCATAGCCATAATCAGCGGGCCGCGCAACCAAACGGCCACGAATATTGCTCACCGCTTCAGCAACGAAGGTTAACGCCAGCTGCGGTTCAATATCACCACCACCGTGTTCATAGGCAGCTTCAGCATATTCAACGATATGCCGCGCTGCTTTTACCTCGGCATCACAAAATGCCAGCTCATAGCTTGGCAGTTGAACCGTATCCAGTTTGGCGGACGAAAGCCGACCGTTTTCCAGACAGGTTTCATTGAGATATTTCCATGCTGCAGCGACCTCGCCCGCCAGAATATCGATAACCGCGTGGGCGTTCTTTAATTGTTCCATGCTCATAAAATATTGCTCTTAAAACGTTGTGTGCCCACGGCTACTGATGTAAGAATCGATACATGGGTGCCATATCGGTTAGCCGTTAAATTCCGTTCGGCCTGAGCCTGTCGAAGGTCTGGCTGAGTTGGTAGGCCTTCGATGCTTCGACTTGCTCAGCATCAGGCTGAACGGTTTTCTGTATGTCTCCGAAGCACTAGTTACTTCTTAGCGCAAACTTCCAGCAGTGTGCCGTGTGTGCTTTTCGGGTGCAAAAACGCAATACGATTGCCATGCGCGCCGTCGCGCGCCTGCTCATCGATCAGCAGGAAGCCTTCGTTTTTCAGGCGTACGATTTCTGCGTCAACATCGTCTACCTGCATAGCGATATGCTGAATGCCACCACGGCCGGAGTTTTTATCGATATAGCGCGCGATAGCGCTCCTGGGATCTGTGGCTTCCAGTAATTCGAAATACGACTCACCAACCCGAAAAAAGGCGGTACGTACCTTCTGGTCGTCAACTTCTTCAATACCCACCAGCTCCATGCCGAGCTTTTTATAGGTTTCAACGGCTTCGTCGAGATTCGTTACGGCAATGCCGATATGGTCGATTTTTTTAATCATTGGCTTTCCAAAGCAAGTTGAAGACAAGGCAGCGACTGGCAGATTCACTATCCGCCAGCCGCTGCCGCACAGTGTTACCTATTTGCTAGCGCCGAGGCCCGCCTCAGGCGCGCCGACCAGAATCGACATATTGCCAGCCGGGTGCTTGTTTTCGTACATCATCTGGTGTGAATCAGGCAGCTGCGCCCAGGTAAAGGTTTTTGACAAGCAAGGGTCAATCTTGCCATCCAGTACCAGATCGTTAAAGCCCCGCGCCTGGTCATCATTAGCAAAATGCGAGCCCTGGAAGCGCTTCTGACGCATCCACAGATAACGCAGATCGACATTCGCATTGAAGCCAGAGGTACCGGCACAAATAACCACCATGCCGCCGGTTTCACAAACAAAAATAGAACTCGGCACAGTGTTCTCGCCGGGGTGTTCAAATACGATGTTAGCGCCGCGCTTCTCGCCCAGTGCTTCCCAAAAACCTTTACCAAAGGTTTTGGCACCCTTGAACCATTCGCCGTAAGCCGCTTTATCATTCAGGTCAGGTAGCTGGCCCCAATGGTCGTAGTCTTTGCGGTTCATTACGCCGACAGCACCGAGCTTTTTGCAGTATTCAACTTTGCTGTCGTCAGAAATAACCGCCACGGCCTTTCCGCCGAGCGCGTTCACAATCTGAATCGCCATTGAGCCGAGGCCGCCAGAACCGCCCCAAACCAATACGGCATCGTCTTTTTTAACCTGGTGTGGTGCCCAGCCCATCAGCATGCGGTAAGCAGTTGCGCCTACCAGCATGTAGGCCGCGGACTCTTCCCAGGTCATGTGCTTTGGTTTTGGCACGGCTTGGTGCGCCTGAACCTTAGTGAACTGAGCGAAGCTGCCCCAGTTAGTTTCGTAGCCCCAGATGCGGAAAGTCGGTGAGTACATCGGGTCTTTACCAGACTTAACCATTTCACAGTCACGGCTCCACTTGCCGCAGTGCAGTACGACTTCGTCGCCAACTTTTACGCTGGTTACGTCTTTACCAATTTTGTAGACGATGCCGGAGGCATCTGAACCACCAATGTGGAACTCTTCCGGCTCGCCAGCTTTGTTGCGCGAGCCGATAACGTTTACCGGATGACCGAGGCCCGCCCAGACATTGTTGTAGTTAACACCTGCCGCCATGACATAAACGAGAATTTCGTCACCGGCAATTTCAGGGACATCAATAACTTCTTGCTCAAATGCTTTCATCGGCTCGCCGAAACGCTCAGGGCGAATAACCCAGGAATGCATTTGTGCAGGTACTTCACCAACGGGCGGCTGTTCGCCCATTGCATAAACAGATTTGGTCATTATTGACGCTCCTAAGGGATACTAAAAATTGACTGCGCCGGCAACAGGCCGCTCGCAAATTTTCTTATAATTTATTGTTTTTATTGATTTTTTCCACTGCCAGCGGGAAACGAAGGCAAAAATGGACGCGCGATTGTAGACAATTCGGTGGAATAAATCACCCACCGAACCCTCAATTGCGTTGCGAATCGTTGCGTAAAAACAGCTATTTGGCCGGGCTATTTATTCATCGACTCAAGAATATTGCTGAAGCTACGTTCAACTTCTTTACTCACGAACCAGCCCAATATGGCGTCAAACAGTGGCATATCGACCACACCCTTCGACTCCCAGATCACCTTGGTTTTGAGCAAACCTTCGGGCCGCAATGTTAACCGGCCATACTCATGTTTGAGTTTTATCGGCGATGACTGTTTGATTTGGTATTCCATTCGCACCGGCGGCAGGAAATCAGTAATTTCCTCAACCACGGTGAAGCCACCGACCGCTGTAATTTCCCGGACCGCACCCTCGCCATTTTTCAGCGGGATACCGGCGGTAAGCAGTTTGGAATCACTAATGCCGGGAAAGCTTTTCCAATTGGCATGATCCGCCAGCTCTCCAAACACAGTAATAATCGGTTTGTTAACGATGCGTTCAACCTTCACATTAACGCCACCGCCGCCCTGCATCTTCATCAACATATTGGCGAGGACGCCAACGATGGCCACAATCACCAGCAGCGTTATTAGTTTTTTAATGAGTCCCATCGTGCTCTCCTCCGCCGAAGCAGAATTTATTTAGGGCCGGCAACAACGCCGGCGTCATGCAATTTGCCAATAGATCCGCTATCGAGG
>CAJQNE010000514.1 GCA_905479545.1 uncultured Gammaproteobacteria bacterium
AGCGCATTCAGTTAGAGAAGGCGTTGCTAAACACCGTCATCGCGAGCGTAGCGCGGCGAACCCTAGGTTCAAGGGTAGTGAGATCGCCGCGCTACGCTCGCGATGACGGGCGGTGTTTTTAGTTTTGCGACAGTCTCGAGAACACTAAACCAGTGCTACATAGAAAAGCCCCCGGTAATTACCGGGGGCTTTCTTTTTGCTCTACTGCAAGCGCTAGTCGTTGAAGGTAATACTCCACTCATCAATAAAGCCAACGTCGCCGCGATAGCGATCAGCTACCCGTAAACGCCAAGTACCCGCTGCCGGGATAGTGCCTGCATTTAAGGTAAAACTTTGCTGCAAATCATCACTACTGTCGTTGGAGATACTCTTGAGTTTTCCAGACGCGCCATTCGGGGCGTAAATCCAGATTTCCAAGTCGCCGATATAGGTATGTTTAATATCGACTTCTATAGTGATGCTGCCCGAAGCCCCGGCTTTATCAACGGCGATGTTGCTGTAAATTCCGGCACTATTCCGATCAGGTATAGCGACATTCGCAGGGTTATCGAATTCGCTGACTCGCGGCGGGGGCGGTGGTGGCTCCTGGAAATTGCCGACCAGTTGCACATCAGCAAAGTCACTATAAGCGGCGATCATCACATGCCATACACCAGCCTGCGGAGCAGCGATTTCTACCGCTTCGTTATTGCCGTTCAGATATGGACGGAAATCATAATCACTCAGGGTCGGCTCGGCGCCATAGCGAACGTACAAGTCGGCATCGCCGCTGCCACCGCTCATAGTGAAACTCAGTGACTCCTGACCTGCAGGCACTGTCATGGTGAAATACAACATCTCGCCCTGACCTGCCGCTACGCCCGTTTCAACCACGCCATTCTGCAGCTCTACCGGTGGCTCCGGCTCAGGCTCTACCGCGTCGGTCACTGCCAGAACAGCGGCCTCCGCATCAGCGATGCCTGCGCCGCAGGTTGCCGCCGTGCAAGCATCGTTACCAGTGGCCGGAAAAGCACGAGCGGAAGCGATCAGTGCTGCCTCTGCTTCGTCCGGCGTCAAGTCACCCGCTACTGAATACATCAGCGCCAACAGACCGGCGACGTGTGGAGCCGCCATACTGGTACCTTGCAAGTAGCCGTAGCTATCGCCGCCCGGAGCAGTTTGGCCGCTGTTATAAGTAGAAAGCACACCGCCGGTCTGGCTGTTGCTGTAAAGCTCGCCGCCAGGAGCAGCGATATCCACGCTGTTACCAAAGTTCGAGTAATAAGAGCGACCGCCATTACGATCAGTCGCTGCTACTGACACAACACCGTCGCAGCTGGCTGGCGTAAACCCGGCAGCATCGGTATTAGAGTTACCGGCCGCCACTACAATGGTTGCGCCGGTAGCACGGACTGCATTAATCGCTTGCTGATAGGTATTGCTACACGCTGAGGCGCCGCCCAAGCTCATGTTTAATACCTGCGCGGGATTCGGGTTATCGGCGATTCCAGCCACTGTTAAGCCTGCTGCCCAACGCATAGCATCGGCGATGTCAGAGGTGTAACCGCCGCATTTACCGAGGGCACGCAGCGGTAAAATGCTGGCGTTCCAGGCGACACCGGCAACGCCGAAGCCATTATTGCCACCGGCAGCAATCGTGCCGGCCACGTGCGTGCCATGCCAGCTGCTGCTCTGATAAGAAGTAGGTTGGTCGTTGCCACACTCACCAGCTGTGGTCGCATCGCCGGTATCACTGGGGTCCGCATCACGGCCGTTGCCGTCGTTACTGATAAAAGCGTCAGAAATAAAATCGTAACCCGGAAGAATTCGGTTACCGAAGTCGACGTGAGGACGAATACCACTATCAATTACCGCGACTACCACCCCGCTATCCGAGGTGGTCATATCCCAGGCTGGTTCAAGGTTCAAGCCACCAGCGGGTTCAAAGTAATGCCATTGCTGGTTGTACTGAGAATCGTTAGGCACCAGCAGCGGCTGCATAATCAAATCCGGCTCGGCGTATTCGACTTCCGGATCAGCCTGTAGCTCACTAATGATTGTTTGTAGTTCGCTGATGCGTTCCATCCGCTTCAACTTGATGACGTCATTGCCGTTGGAGCGATTTTCTAAACGCTCTAGCTTGCGTGCCAGACGGCGCTCCAGCCGTGCGAGCTTGCGGGCTTTTTTAGCTTCACGCTTGGCGGCGTTGCCGGTCATCGCTGAGTCGCGATATTTGACGATAATGCGGTCCGTTTGCAGCTCCATCATCGGTGCATCGACGGTCAACGGGCCAACGGCTGTCTGTGATTGGGCAATTGCTATTGGGCTGACAGCCAGCGCGGCTGTAACGCCCGCTCCTATTGCCAGAAGCCTGCCCCCACGACGGAATCTTTGATTCATTTTACTCATCCTTAACTATTTGAGACGAAGAGGCTGTTGACAGAGAACCTGTCCGACCGGAGCACGGCTAGCCGTACTTAGTCACACGAAACCCACCGTAATATCTGCGGCAAGATCGCTAGCCCGTTTGCCCCACTTTGCAGGGAGCTTGTCTTTCGAATCACTACCTATGTTAAAAAGCGTCACAAACGCCCAAGCGTTGTCGCATTATGTCCAATACTAACTGCTTGTTATAAGCCCCCCCCTAAATTACCGATGGCAACAAACGGGTAATATAAAGACAGCTGCGTTAATGGGGAAAAAGCATGAGTAATGACTTAAAAACTAGCGGCAGATGTCTCTGCGGCGAGATCAGCTTCACTGCCGAATTAACTAACAACCACGCTGACGCCTGCCATTGCGGAATGTGCCAGCACTGGGGCGGTGGGCCGCTTATTAGCGTAGGAACTGCGGCAGGCGACCTGCATATCGTTGGCGGGGAGAAACTCACCGTGTTTGAATCCAGCGAGTGGGCTGAACGAGCGTTCTGCTCGAAATGTGGCTCGCATATGTTTTTCCGTCTAAAGCCAACCGGGCAATTCATGGTTCCGGTTGGGCTACTCGACAGCCAATCGGGCCTGGGTTTTACCAAAGAAATTTTCTTCGATGAAAGGTCGGCTCTATACCAGTTCGCCAATCCAACGACGAAGCAAACGGGCGCTGAGGTAAGAGCAGAATTTGCGGCTGCCCTGAGTAAAAAGCGGCAGCAAAGAAGCCATCGTGCCGAACCGGGTAGCTAAACCTACCGAGCATTAAATTGCTCAGTTCTAGGGCGCTCTGATAGCTCATCGAGCGAAATATCAATATAAAAAGCCCCGAAACAATCGCTTCGGGGCTTTCTACTTACGCAAAACATTAAACAAATTCGTTACACAATTAGCGGCCGACGTTAGCTTCCATCGCTACCGTAAGCTCTGCCCGGCTCACCATTCCATCACGGTTGGTATCGGCTAATTTATAGATCGCCGAAAGTTGCACTTTATTGCTGGCATTAATGCGCTCCTCCGGGCTTAGCTCGTTGTCACCGTTAGCGTCTACCTTGGCGAATACGTCATCCACTGCCGCGTAGGTTTCCGGCGATGCTGTGCGCTCCTGTTTCACCAAAAACCGGTTACTTGCTTTTGCATCGACTGCAGACTCTGCTCTGGCGGCTTTCTTATCGCCAGAATTCACGCCTGTACCGGGCAATATCAGCTGAACTCCTGAGCGAGCCTCTTTGCTCAGTTGCTGGCCACCGTTTCGCGCGTCAGTTTCAATGCCTGAATCTGTGTCTATAGCCTCGTACGTTCCCACCACCGGTTGATTGATGGTCGCTTCACCGATAGCTCTATTCCGGGCAGAAGCGTTAGCCCTTGCTGCGGCACTAGCACTAGCTGCACCGGTCGCAGCGCCCTTGGCAGCCGACTGCTCCGTATTGGCCCGGTTTACATTCCGGTCTACCCTCAGCTGTTTCTCCAACTGGGTACGCGGCTCGGGCTTACCCTGTGCGTCTACCCCACGCGCATTCAGCTTCGTTCGTGCTTTAGCCTCGGCATTAGCTTCCATACGCTCACGCGACACAGCCTCAGAATAGGTTTCTGCTTCAGTACCAATCTGCATCACATCCACATTTTTGGATTCTTTTTCCATAGCCGCTTTACCTGCAGCGCCGGATTTGACGACGGCCGATGTCGCTTTATCGACCTGAGCACCAAGAGTGGTTTCTTGTTTTACGCTCATTTTGGCATCGCCCCGGGTACTCAGCGGCACAGCAATCGCCCCACTATCTATCCCTGCATCAATCGAGGTTTCGAGGTCGGATTCAATCACCAACTGCGCCGTTGCGGGTACGGCTAAGGTAACCGCCGCTAACATTGCGGCACGAAGCAGCATCGAGCTGCTGCGCTGCGGCTCTGCATCAGAGCAATGCCCTTTCACTGATTTTCCATTACTCATGCTGAATAACACGTTCATTGTAAATATCTCACTGCTTGCTGAATTAGAAGAAACCAATACTTAAGACCAATAAATCGCCGATTAATTTCCAGAGTTCTAGTGTCCACCGAGTATTAAGCCAATACAACTGCCTATGACAGTAACTGCCAACGCAGCCCGCCGGTAAATTGCATCGCTGTAAAAAATCGGCCACTATTGAGCGATAAAATAATTAGAATTTATTATCTTAGGAATACTGAGCTAACTGCCGCGGATTAGGTAGTAGCCGGAGGAGCAACATCATGGATTTCACCCACCCGCGTTATGCCGGAGTTTTCACTGTGGCAGCGCCTTTACTGCTTGCCTGTTTGCTCACCGCCTGTGGCGGCTCCAGCGTGTCCACCAGCATTAACGACGACCGCGAGCCAGATAACCAAACCAGCCAGGACAGCGATGGCGATAACGTCGCGGACAGTCAGGACAACTGCCCGAATACTCCAGCCGGGCAAGCGCCTGATCTGAACGGCTGCAGCGCCTCACAGCGTGATAGCGACAATGACTCAGTCACTGACAGCAATGACCTCTGCCCTGAACCATCCACCGGTGCCGTCGATAGTGATGGCTGTACCGCATTGCAGCGGGATGCCGACAGTGACGGCGTTAGTGATGCCGAAGACCAATGCGCTAATACCCCCACCAGCGAGACAGCCAATCCTGAAGGTTGTAGCGGCTCACAGCTCGACGGCGACATGGACGGGGTTGCCGACAATGCTGACCAATGTCCGAATACTGACAGCGGCGAGTCGGTCGATAGCGACACCGGCTGCCCGGATGGCAGCATGGCACAAGGCGAAGATGCCGCATTAGCGCCACAAATGGCCACCGCCACCCAGTGTGACTTTATTAATACTGAGCATTGTCTTTACCCATGGCCGAATAACCATTTCACTACTGAAGATGCCAACACCGACACCGGCCTGCGGTTGAATATGCAGATAACCGCGATGCCAAGAAATACGGCCGGCAAGCCGGTAGACCCGACCGAATGGAATCGAAATGATGGTTTTTCTCCGGGCCAAATGATGCTGGCACGGGTGCCAGGCATTGATATGGCGATGACCGGTGCGGTGCCGATCACGAATATCGAAGATAGCTTCCGCATTGACCAGCCGATTGTCGTCATCGACGCAGAAACCGGCGAGCGCCAGCTAATCTGGAGTGAAGTTGACGCCAACCTGACCAAGCAAACCACTGCAGCCGACGAAACACCTAACAACCCTGCAGGCGCTGACCCCGGCCCCGGACTCATCATTCGCCCGGCAAAAAACCTGACGCCCGGCAAGCGCTATATCGTGGCGCTGCGCAATCTGAAGGATGGCAACGGCAATACCCTTACCGCACCGGCAGGCTTCCGTGTTTATCGCGATAATTTACCCAGCGCCTTCCCACAGGTCGAAGCACGGCGTGATGACTTTAACGATATTTTCACCACCCTATTTGATGCCGGAATTACCCGCAGTGATTTGTACTTAGCCTGGGACTTCACGGTAATTAGCGACCGCAGCATGACCGAACGGCTGCTGCACATTCGCGACGACGGTCTTGCCGAGCTTGATGGCGCTGCGCCGATTATTACTATTGACCCGGTCATTGATAACGCAGACGGTGAGACGAATAAAACTGCCAGGCTAATACGCGGCCATATTGAAGTGCCTTGCTACTTAACCACAGCAAATTGTATTGCGGGCGGCCAGTTCAATTACACGCCCGGTGCCGAAGGCCTGTACGGCGATGGCTTGCCCGATCGCATCGGCGGCACAGCCACGGCCAACGTTCCGTTCGCGTGCTCGGTAGCCCGCACCACCTACAACGGTGCCAGCGACCCCGCGACAGCCACCAGCAGCACAGCCGCTCGCATGAGCCTCTACGGTCACGGCCTGCTTGGCTCTCGCGACGAAGGCAACACCTACGGCGGTAACGTTCGCGACTTCGCGGAGGAGCACAATATCGTTTTCTGCATGGTCGATTGGGCCGGCATGGCGACGGGCAATACGCCGAACGAAGACAGTTTTGACGACCCTACCGCCTACGACCCTGCCTGGGACGGCGTTCTGCAGGATGCCGCGACCGTTGCCAGTATTCTGGCCGACGTCTCGAACTTCCCCAAACTCACCGACCGGGTGCAGCAGGGCATCCTGAACTTTATGCAGCTCGGTCGCGCCATGTTGCACCCGACGGGGCTGTGTGCCCAAGCAGCGTTTCAGGTCGCAGGCGAGTGTATTCTTGACCGCAGCGAACTGTTTTACGACGGCAACTCACAAGGTGGCATTTTTGGCGGCACGCTTATAGCTGTGTCGCCCGATATTAGAGCGGGGGTGCTCGGCGTACCCGGCATGAATTACAGCACCTTGTTACGCCGCTCAGTTGATTTTGACACATACGCCCCCGCACTCTACAACGCCTACCGCAGCTCGCTAGACCAGAATTTTGTACTCTCGCTGATGCAAAACCTCTGGGACCGGTCGGATACTAACGGCTATGCCCAATACCTCCGCCCAGGCAATAACCTACCCGGCACCCCGGATGACAAACGAGTGCTGCTGCACGTTGGTTTTTCCGACCATCAGGTCACAATTTACTCGGCTGAAGTCGAAGCCAGAACCATCGGAGCCAGCACTCACTGCCCGGGCTTTATTAGCGGCACCAGCCCCCAGCGCGGCAACACCGTCACCAGCAGCCCACACCCGTTCGTTGGCAACGACCCGCTCGACAACAATCGACGCCACCCTGACGACGAACCACTATTTGGTATCCCCTGCTTAACCTACCCACATACCGGCAACACCATTATCGAATGGGATTCCGGCCCTCGATTTGATGCCAACGGTGAAGAACGCCCTAACGGCTATTCGCCGCCGCCAATAACCAACACCCCACCCCGCCCCGAGCTCGGCTACGGTGCTGATTCGCACGAACACCCTCGCAGCGACCCGATGGTTCGCGTGCAGAAAAGCGAGTGGTTAAAGCCGGATGGCCGGTTGGTAGATGTGTGTAACGGTGAGCCCTGTACGACACGAGGATTCGATCCAGCGCCCTAATGCC
>CAJQNE010000515.1 GCA_905479545.1 uncultured Gammaproteobacteria bacterium
GGCTTGAGAGGAGGTGTTTGCCTGCGGTCGTAACTGTACAAGTTGCTGTTTCATTTAGATGGTGATGAAAGATGTTGACGAAGTGTCCATTTACTTATTAATTTGTCGACCAATGACGGGTCGACATGTTCGTTATAAAGAATTTTAGGTTTTAGCGAAATTCAAACAGTTCGCCGAAGAGGCTTCATCGTCAGCCCTGTAGTGTGTAAAAAAGCCAGCTGAGTTTGGCAGCTGGCTTCTAAGGGAGTTTTGTGGCCAGGCGGGTTAAATTTTAATCCCTAGCACCCACCGGGCATGAACTTGCTGACTACTCGGTAGCACAGCGAGGCCGGGTGCATTCCCGCACACATGCGCGACCATCATTTACCGACAGAACACCGTCCTCGTTGACATCGAAGCCATTGAAGCCGGGCTGGCCACGCATGGCGAACAGCTGGTTTATATCAACGCGGTCAATGTCACCGTCACCGTCTAGGTCACAACGTGCGATTGCACAGCTGCCGTTGCCGAATATTTCTCCGTCCCTTGGGTCGTCGTAGGTAATTGAAGTTATGACGGAAGCCTCGTCAGCATTCGGTTCCGAGGTGGCAAATACCTGGAGACTATTTTCTCCTTGATTCACCCTCACGGTAGCGCTGTAAGCAGGGCTTGTGCCGCAATCACTCGCACAAATGTCTATTTCAGGGCCGTTATTCAACCGATACCAAATGCGCGTGACCGCATCATCGCCACTACTAACGTTGCCGCTTATCATGACATCGCCATTTTCGTCTGCGCAGTTCGGGGCGGTGGTGGAAATACTGAGCGTTGGCGTTGCGTTAATGCGTTGCCCGCAGCCGGCATTGGCAGGAAGCGGGGGGAAGCTAATCGTCACCGGGTTGCCATCCCCATCTGGTACAAATCGCATCAATGGGCTTACGTTGTAGCTTCCCTGTGGAAGGGTCAGTAGTACATTACCGACTGGTGCTGCATCACTCTCCTGTAAAGGCTGACCGAAAAACCTCCCCCCCACGTTATAAAGAACCTGCGTTTCTTCAAAATCGGCTCCGTCCATTGTTGCCGCCGCTCCGGTCTGAGGGCCTATCCGTGCTTCCGGCCTGAAAATCGTTCCTGAGGCAGTGCTGTAGGTAATGTTTATGTCGGAGAAGCAATAACTGAAGTTTTGTTCGTGGGCGGAGTTGGGGCTGACATCAACGGTGGGTGCAAGAAGGTCTTGCACAATGATATTTCCGAACCCACGTACCGGACCCTCTTGGCGGAGGAATGAGAGGCGCATATTCTGAGCTACCCAGCTCTGGGTTTCGTTATTGGGGTTTGCGACGATCAGATCGTAATTAGAGCGGAATTCGCCGGCAGCCGGGTCGTACTCGCTCATGCTATTAGTGCCATTGAGGTCAAATGGCCATGCCGTATTACTGCAGCCGGAATCGGCTCTGCCCACTAGATCCCCAGAGCAATTGCTAGGAACAGATCCCCGAGACGTTAAAGCAAAAATACCGGATAGATTGTTCTGAAGGTTATTCGGCAGAGCGTCACCAGTGGCAGCGAAAGTTAAATCTTGCAGACCGCTACGTGCCCCGGGATTATTGAGCGGAAATGGGTCGACAAGTCGAATATCACCAAAGAATCGGCCCGGCGTCATGACAAAGGTATCACCGATATTTTCCATACTGCCCTTAGTAACATTTACATTAGTGATGGCCGCAGGGCGAAACACTGTAAAAGCGCGGCCTTTACGGAAAACACTATTGCCCGAAAAGCTCCAATTGCCAGGTACCAATCTGTTAATAGACCAGTCAGCTTGTGACAGGGTGCTGGACTCCAAGTTTTCATCACCGGGAATAATGGCATTGCGGACATTTCCACTTGGGCCGCGCCCGGAAATTCTAGTGACGTTACGAATATTAGAGAGGTTCGGGCCGCTGTGTTCGAATTCCCCAACGATATCCCACTGACCGGCAATGACGCCCAGCTCAGAATCGTCTACGCCACCGTCATCCATGCCTGGGTCACCATCTGCATCTGAGCAGGGCGTGTCCAGATCTACCGGGGTAATTGCATCGCACTGTGGTGAGATACGCAGGGTTTCGCTAAACCTAAGTTGCTCAGCACCTGAGCCAAAGCTGTAATTCACATTGAGGTTATAGTCGTCACCGGTTCCGCGGCCAACAAAAAAGGTTTGGTCTATAGGTTGGTCTACCCTTTTGAGGGCCCTTCTACCATTAGCAGTTCCTATTAAGACGCCGCCGACACGGCGCTCTCCATCTGCGCAGTTTGCTCCGAACCGAAAATCCAATATTTGAGCACAGTCGGTAATATCACTTTCTACGGTTTGGTTTATCGGAACAACTATGTCATTTGTGTTGGGGAACCTAAAAACGCCGAATTCGTTGTCCGCCGCGTATAGCGTTGCTTCAGATATTAGCCTGTAGGTTACTGCACCTTGCCCGCCGTCAGATTCCACCGTTGTTTGATAATCTTTACTATAGGATGGTGATACGGCGTTGGTCGTGCAGTTCACTCGACTGGAAAACCCACTGGGGTCAGTACTAGTGGCCGCTACGAAACAGCCTAGTATTTGAATATCATCTAGTATCGTTAGTACGTTCGGATTGGTATTGGTAAATCGTACCTCCCCTTCTATGAAACCAGGAGTTAGTTCGACTTGGGCGAACAATGTCGGTGTAAATAGCAGACCTAGAATTATGCGTGAAACTATATGGCGTGGAATCGCTAATCGAAAGGTCGTTTGAACGTTAAACATGACAATTCTTCCTTCAATATTTATGTGAGCGGCTTACGCAGTAATAAAAATCGAGCAATGCTGCCTTAGGAGTATTCAGCTGACGGCTGAATACTTTGCTACCTCGCTGAATTGGGCTCGCTGTCGAACTAATAGAATGTTGGCTAAGAATCCACATCCGAGTAGCCACAGTGTGGCAGGAAGGGGGGTGGGAATGGGTTCACTATTGTCAACAATGCAGGGCACATTGTTTGAGCATTTCACATCCTTGCTAGGCCCGAATATGAATTCCAAGTTTGTGATGGTGGTTTGTAAAACGTCAAACTCGAGGGTAACTAAGCGAATGGATTCATTCGGCGCTTGAAGCGCTTCCAGTTCCGCATCAGAGAGTAAAGAAATTGCCGCGAAGTCGATGAGCCCCGGCGCGGAATTTAAACCTGTGTCTGAATTCAATACCTCGAAAAAAAACTCGTCGCCTAGCAGTGTGTCGAACCCGACATTATTGAATGAAAGCACATTGGTATCGTAGCTAACGTCCAGGTCATAGGCCGATACTATTTCACCGTCGAGACCGGATACATTCACATCAACCAAGATTGTTCCCGGGCTAACGCTAAATGGCGCGGTGGGATTAAATTCTAGAAATGGCATTGCTGATGCTGCGACTGAAAAGGCATACAGGCTGAAAGCCATTAGGACTTTTAGCTGAGTGCTTGACGACACCTTGTTGTTACCGTTCATTTTGAGCTCTCTCCTATATTCTTAATGCTTCACAGGTTTTAGTAATGTTTGGAACATCTAGTAGTGTTTTTTTGTTTAGTTATTTGAAATTAATTCGATCATATCGATTATTGCAAGGCTGTGTCGAATTTGAGTTTGTTACTGGTGCTAGAAATTCGCCGCGTCGTTTGTTGTTTCTAGCTGCGGCTACGTTAAAGTCAAAATACCTATTGACGACAACGGCAATCATTCTGGCGTGATGTACGAGGGCAATATCTGCAGCATTAGCGAATATGTCGGTGTCGGCGTGTTGTTACGTGCAGGGATTATCGGAGCCAGAGCAGAATTTACGACATTTCAGGGACTTTAGCGTTGCTGTTTGTCCGCTTATCGCCTGCCTTTCAACAACCCGGCAACGCTTAAATCTTCATCAATATCAGGCCAGTGAATGCCTTCGTCATCTCCTAAAAATTCCCAGTGCTCACGTTCTATAACGGTGGCGTTGAGCAGGCGAGGAAACCATAGCAACGGCGCTGATATGCTGTGGCCGTCGAGCAGCACAACCGTCAGACTGCTGTCGTCAAAAGTTACATCTTGAGCGAGTGGGTAAACTTCAACCGCTAAAGTACTCATTCCAAGCCTCCAAAACAGTCTCTCTGTTTTCAATAACGTGTTTTTCCAATAACCGCAGTTCACGCGGGTTGAAGCGACTAGAGCTGGCTAACACCACGGGCGAAGGTCATGTTTGCCAGCATGCGTTCACGCTGTATTCGAACGTGCGCCGGTTCTCCGTTCTCATTGTTATAGAAAAAGAAGCGATAGGAACCGATGCGAAGAATTGTTGGCATAGTTTAGTTTACACCGCTTTGAAACCTGGTCGGAGCAAATGAAATGGCTACGAATACCAGCGACGATTTTAAGCTTAAAATCACGAATGTTTTATGTCTTAGCATTGATTTGTAAACAACTAATTACTAACGGCTGACATAACTATTCTAGCTATAGAATGTTGCGTCCCAAGTTGTTTCTTAACTTGGCTAAAAATCATAGGGACGTAAAACAATAATGAATTTGCAGAAGCAGATAAAACTCGCGATCGGTGCTTGCGCAGTTGCGTTTTCAGGGTTGCTGTTAGCAGAGGCGGGTGTTTCCAGCTGTGTCGGCCAGTGTGCGCTGGCCAATGTTACTAGTGGCGTAAGGCTGAAAATAGTTGTGCCGGATGTTCTCAGCCTTAAGTCGGATGGCTCAGGTACTAACAACGGCAATGGTGAGCTAAGTACCACTTGGACATACACGGGTAAATCAGCAACAAACCCACTGTCAGGTACTCACGACACTCTAGCAACTTACACAGTAAGCAAACCATAAATGCGCTGGACAACATTGTTGCTTTACTGAGCGGTCGAAAAAGTCTTATTCAACCGCTAAACCGTTCCCCCTGAGCTTGTCGAAGGGCCTGCTGCGGGGCTTCGACAAGCTCAGCCTGAACGGATGTAGGTCGAAAGGCCTGGAGCTAGCAGGCTACCGCTGAATAAATTGCTTCCAAACGCCTATCGGTTGCCATATTTTCTGTAAATCAGCTCTCGCGACTGCGGAATCCACGCCTAATACAGTGCAGCGATATCGATAAGTAAACGCCGAAACCCGCATATTTGCCGCACAGTGCACCCATATTTTTTTGTCGGCGTACTGTTCCAGTGTGCTCACAAACGTCTGGTATTTTTTCTCCCCGGGCCGTTTGAAATCGACTGGAATATGAATGTATTCGATGCCGAGTTTTGCCAGTATTTCACGTTCATTTACCACGGCGTTTTCCAGAATGCTGTTCGGCGCGAGGTTGATAACAGTTTGATAGCCGGCAGCACGAATGAGCTGAAACTGAGCTTCGCTTGGTTGGCCCGAAGTAGGGTACAAACCAGCGATATTGAGATAGTTGTAAATGTCTGCCAGCGACGTGCTGCGTCGATTCAGACGGGAATGCTTCTGAATAAACTCCCGACAAAATCCTACAACAGTTTTTAGAGTGTTTGTGTGCATGTGAGCTCGGCTCGAATTAACTCTTGTCAGAATACCATTTGAATGGTGACGGACAACTGTATTCAGCAAAGAAAATCGCTTTTACGGTTGGATGGAAAGCTGAATAACATTATTTAAAGTCGACCACCGTCATTTGGGTTGGCAAAGCTGGATCAATAAAGGCGAACGGAGCCGGCAACTGTCTCCCATGTATTTGGATAAAAGTGTTACCTAAATTATTGACTCATAAACCTCTTTGGCCTGTGCCAGTTGTTTTACTGACGAAAGGAATTGGCCATCTTAGTCAATAGTCCAGTCGCGCGGATCGAAATATTGGCGTGATTTGCCTGTCACATTGGCGTAGCTAGCCTACGAACGCGTTTGCAGCACGGCTAAGGTTGTAGCTTCGAAAAGTCGCCGAAATCCCCATTTTTTTGGCAACGACTGTGAGTTCACCATAATTGGTTAAGAGGCAAGTCGATGAAGTCATCCGCATCTGCAGATATTCAAGTTCCTGTTGCGCAATCCTGGCCAGCAAAAATTCGCTCATTGAACTACTGGCTGGTGGAGGACATCGGCGGTGGTCCGCGCCCGTGGAAAATGTCGTGGATTATTAACTTCCAGAAGGTGAGTACCAGTATTTTTCTGGGGCTGCTGATGTGGTGGTATGCCGACAAAACACCTGCCGCTACCAGCACCGCTGCTTGGGTGTTCTTAGCGCTACATGGTACTTATGGTTTTGTATGGTTGGTGAAAGATCTTGCCTTCCCTGACCCCGGTTGGCAGAAAAAAGTAACCATAATGGGCGGTCTAAACGCATTCTTGCTAGTGCTTGGGCCTTACTGGTTGTTCGGTTGGCTGCTCATTTCCGGCACATCTACCGCTAACTACCCCTTGCCAGATAACGCCTGGTTTGCAATCTGTATCGCTATTTGCATGATGGGTTGCGTAATTATGATTGCTGCTGATGCACAGAAATATTTCACCTTAAGGTTAAAGCGAGATCTGATTACCGATGGCGTGCATCGTTATGTTCGCCACCCGAACTACCTGGGCGAAATGATGATTTATTTATCATTGGCCTTGATGGCATGGCACTGGATACCGGTTCTGGTTCTGGCCTACATTTGGCTTGGCATCTTTGCTGCGAATATTGCGGGCAAAGAAGCGAGCATGTCGCGATACCCCCGGTGGGCCGACTACAAAAAACGCAGCTGGTTGCTATTGCCCGGCATATTCTGAAAACAGTGGGGAATAACTCATGGTTCCAGGAATCGGTATGTGGCAATTGTTGATTCTATTGATGATAGTTATCGTGAGGTTTGGTTTGAAAAAACTCGGAAGTGTCGGTGGTGATTTAGGCTCGGCGGCTAAAGGGTTTGAACAGGTGTTACGCAGTAATAAGGCTGGCCAGCAGGTGGTTGGCAGCGATACAAAATGGGATGTGGCGGCGGGCTCTGTTTCACAAATCGCAAGCTGATAGCTTTGCGATGAGCCCCCGCAGAGCGAAGATTAGATGCTACTGGTTGGCGGTCGCTTCATAATTAATTTTCGGAGCCGCCGCCAAGCGTTTACAGGTCTTTGGATTCGATTGAAGCGCTGCTATCAGCGAGCTAGGATAGAGGAAAATAATAAATCCTAACGGGGCGGTCGATGGCAGTGATAAACCCTCAATATCAGCTGGTTGAAGTGGAAAGCCACAACAGCACTAAAGTATCGGGTATTACTGGCGTTGTGCTGGTGCCAATGTTGTCTGCTAGCTAATGGTAGATAGGCTCGGTGTGCTCGCCTCGGTTTACCGGGGCTTGGTCGAAATGCTTAATGAAGATGGCCATAATTTTGCCGATCTTCAGGAGTCGCTCGGCCTGGCTCCGGCACTTCTCAATACACCGTCAGAAATTATTCCGTTAGAAAAGCTTAGTGCCGTATGGGAGCTGGCTTATGAAACCCGTGGTGCCACGGTTGGCATTGAGGCCGCCCAACGGGTAAAGCTGGTGGATCTGCAAGACCTAGGCGTATTTCTGGGTTCTTCCGATAATGTTTCGGATTGGATGGAACAAGTAGAGCGTTACTCCAGCCTATTCAGCACCGTGAGCAGGGTGCAACGCAAAGCCAGCCGAAGAGGCTTGGATGTACTGATCCACTACGATGTGGAAGTGCCACTACGCTATGAGCGACTTGAGTTCATTGCGCTCACTGTGTACTCGTTAGCATCTCAGTACGTAGGTAGTCCTCTGAAATTATCCAGCGTTGAACTCACCCGGCCTAAG
>CAJQNE010000516.1 GCA_905479545.1 uncultured Gammaproteobacteria bacterium
CGTATTTACACGCTAATAGCTGAACTGCTATTGGCTGATGACAACCAGGATATTGTGATTCTCGGTGACCGGACAAAGTCTGACGCCGAGCCAGACCTCGACAAACGAGTGATACAGCCGCTGGCAAAAAGCGAAGGCAAGCTGTTCGGCCACAATGCTGCTAGCCGCTTAGTCTATCGCCAAGGCAACCCGTTGGTTATTGAAGATATGCAACGAGTGAATGCCGACGTTGCGGAGCGGTTCGTGCTACTCGCCCCTGACGACACCGACCAGCCCGGCGGCCACGATGTAGCCCGCATCCGGGCTTTGGATACCATCGAGGCAATACGCGGCAAAGGTAGGCCCTTCAGTACGGTCGTAGAACTGCACTCCGACACTCTGCGGGCCCACGCCTTTTATGCATTAAAGATGGACCCTCGTCACGATGCGTTTGTAACCCGCTACGAAAAACAGCTTGGCATGGATGGCAAACCGAGCTACCTGCCAAATGTCAGCGAAGGCGACAAAGCTAACAATCTCACGGTGGTTAATGCCAGCCAGATTGTGAGTCGGGCGTTGGTGCAATGCGCCGTACAACCGTTTTTAAGCCTGATAATGCATGAAATTTTGTCGTTCAAAGGTCGCGAGTTTTTCATCTGGCAACCCGACCCGCAGCTGTGGGCCGATCGCTTTGCCGAGCTGGGTGAACTCCCGGTCGAACAACGCCTATTGGGCTTAGCCAAGCAGCTGAACGCCGCCGTTCCGGTCGGCACCTGCCAGGGCGAGGAGTTTGAGTTCAACGGTAAACTTATCGGCGAGCTCAGCGACGGCGTCGCGATAGTAATGCTCGGTGATTTACAAAGCTGGACCGGCAAGCCACAGCAGCAAACGCTAAAAGCGGCGAACCCGGTAACCATCACGCCGGAGCCGATTGATACCAGCTTCAATGTGCTGATTGTTGGCTGCAACAGCGAGCTCGACCTCGTAATTGATCAGTTGGGCGCCTACGCCAAACAATATGACCAAATGTCGCTGACTATTACTATCATCAGCGACAAGCGCAGCCTCAAATCGGTTGATCGCGACGACATTACGCTTCGCGTTATTAGTGGCGACCACAACGAATGGAGCGTATTGGGGCCGTTACTGCAGGAAGAGCACTTCAACGCAATTCTGCTACTCGGCGACGATCAGGATATCGACGAAGGCGAAGTAGACGCTCGCGTTACGCTTGGCCTGGTAATGCTCCGCGCCTACTCGCTCGACCCACGCTGGGCACAAAACCTTAGCGACAGCCATATCGTCGCCGAAGTACGTGACCCTTCCAATCGCGGCGTACTGGAAAGCGAAGAGCTGGCAGGCGATGTGATCGTGAGTGACGAGTACGTCAGCGGTTTCATCGCCCAGGTTTGCGTCGATTTTCGCCTCGAAGAACTGTTCCGCGAACTGCTCGACTACGGCGACTACGAACTCTACGCCCGGCCGATGCACACCGACGGCACCGCACGGTTTATCGACATTGCCGAAGTGGCTACACAACGCGGTGAAGTCGCTATTGGCGTGCTGATTAACGAAGACGGCATAACCCGCAGCTTATTAGCGCCGGCACTCAACAGCGAGCTGCCCAATGCGACACATATGATTGTGATTGCAGCGGAGTAACCGCTGCGCTATCGCCAGGCTCCGGACTGGCTGGTTATATTCAACAAATTCGTTATGTAGTCAGACATTCGATGTGCCAGAGTCGATACCGGATGAGACGGCAGCTGCCGACAATGCTCTAACAACAGCGTGACTGTCATAGGCTGCAGGGGCTATGTTGTCACAATTGAATCACTTAGCCGGTCTCAATGTGCCGCTTTCTATTTTCACTATTCAGGATCCGCATCAATGCGTTATATCCCTTGGTTTATTACAATACTGCTGGCACTGGTCGGCGGCTTAGCACTCGTAATGGGTGACTTTGCATGGGCAACAACCTTGCTCATCGTCGGCCTGCCACTGGCGCTACTAGGTTTGTACGATTTCATTCAACCCAATCACAGCCTCATGCGCGTCTATCCGGTTATCGGTCGCTTGCGCTATTTGGCGGAAAGTGTACGCATGCAAATTCAGCAGTATTTTGTTGAAAGCGATACCGGCGGCACCCCTTTCAGCCGTATCCACCGTAGCGTTGTGTACCAGCGAGCCAAAGGTGATGAAGATGACGAGCCATTTGGTACAGAATTAAACACCTATGCTGAAGATTATGAATGGTTGAACCATTCGATAGTCGCCGATGTAAGCCACCCTAAAATCCCCCGCGTAATGATCGGCAACTCGCAATGTAGCCAACCGTACGAAGCGAGCGTGTTTAATATTTCGGCGATGAGTTACGGCTCGCTGGGCGCACATGCCATTGAGGCCTTGAACAAAGGTGCCGCAGACGGCGGCTTCGCTCACGATACCGGCGAGGGTGCCATTTCCGAGTTTCACGAAAAACACAACGGCGACCTGATCTGGGAAATTGGCACCGGCTACTTTGGCTGCCGCTTGCCAGATGGCGGGTTTGATGCGGAGATGTTTGCCAAAACGGCAAAGCATCCTCAGGTAAAAATGATTGAGATCAAACTCTCTCAAGGTGCCAAGCCGGGCCACGGCGGGCTGCTGCCTGCGGCAAAAATTACTAAGGAAATTTCAGAGGCTCGTGGCGTGCCGATGGGCAAAGACTGCGTCTCTCCGGCTGCCCACCGTGAGTTCAAAACTCCCATAGAGCTGATGGATTTCATCGTCAGACTTCGGGAACTATCCGAAGGCAAACCCATAGGATTTAAACTCTGCGTGGGCCACCGCTGGGAGTTCATGGCCATTTGCAAAGCGATGCTGGAAACCGGGGTGCGACCAGACTTTATCGTCGTTGACGGTGGCGAAGGCGGCACCGGTGCTGCGCCACCGGAGTTTCCGTCGCACATCGGCACGCCACTCCGCGACGGCCTGCTTTTTGTCCGAAACGCCTTGGTGGGAGCGGGCTTAAAGGACGACATTAAACTCGGTGCCAGCGGCAAAGTAACTACCGGCTTTGGTATCGCCGCAAATATTGCGCTTGGCGCCGACTGGTGCAACTCAGCCCGTGGCTTCATGTTCGCGCTAGGCTGCCTGCAATCTCAAACTTGCCATACCGGCGACTGCCCGACAGGCATCACCACTCATGACCCACTCCGGCAACGGGGCCTGAACGTGGATGACAAAGCCAAGCGTGTCGCCAACTACCACAAGGCGACCGTTGAAAGCTTCGCTGAAATTTTAGCCGCCACGGGCGCAGATACCGTCGACGAGCTACAACCCTGCCACCTGTTTCGTCGTAAGTCGGTACACCACGCCGAAAGCTGGGAGCGCCTGTACCCATGGCTCAGCAAAGGCGAACTGCTAAAAACCGGCGGCAAACATGCCATTTACGAAGAAGACTGGAAAGAAGCCCGGGCTGATACGTTTGCGCCTCAGCCGGCATAGCCGGTGGGGTATTGATTACCCCTTTCCATGATTTTTTATAACCCTGAGCGGTGGGCATTGATTTGATTTCTCAGCTGTAAAGCCTCCGCTCTTGCCGCCTCAGCGAAATCGTCGCCCTCACTTGCATACAACACTGCTCGTGACGAGCTAATCATTAAACCCGAGCCCGCAGCGGTTTGGCCCGCTTTAACCATTGCCTCAACATCTCCGCCCTGAGTACCAACACCGGGCACAAGAAACGGCATATCACCTACTAAGGCCCGTACTTCGGCCATTTGCTCCGGCCAGGTAGCTCCAACCACCAGCGAACAATTGCCATTGTCATTCCATTCATTGCTAGCGGCCAAGGCTACTTTTTTATAGAGCGGTACGCCGTCTATTTCTAAATCCTGAAAACTAGCCGCACCCGGGTTAGATGTGCGGCATAAAAGAATGACACCTTTATCCTTGTACGCCGTGAACGGAGCAACAGAATCAAAACCCAGATACGGATTTACAGTGACAGCGTCGGCTTGATAACGCTCAAAGGCCTCAACAGCATATTTCTCAGCCGTGCTGCCGATGTCACCGCGCTTGGCATCCAGAATTACCGGAACGTCGGGATAGTTCGACTTGATGTACGCAATTACTTCAACAAGCTGCTTTTCAGCGGACTCAGCTGAGAAATAAGCAATCTGCGGCTTAAAGGCACAAACAAGGTCATGAGTTGCATCCACAATCGCCTTAGTGAATTCAAATATGCCTTGGCTTTTATCGCCCCTCAGTGCCGAAGGGAGTCTCGACACATCCGGGTCAAGCCCGACGCATAACAAAGAACCACTTTGCGACCAAGACTGGTTTAACTGCTCGATGAAACTCATAACTATTCCCGGAAAAATTACGCCTGACCGTAGCCGACCATTTGCAATGAGAGACTGAAGAAAAATATCAGGGCGCAGACCGCCCGCCGGACACGGTCGGGAGTTACTTCGCCAGCGGCCCCTGGCCGAATAATCGAAGGAAACACACGAAACTCCAGAGAATGCCGCCGACAGCTACCTTGATGTGGTGAATTGCCGATTCCTTAGTACCACCCAACTGATCTGTTTCGAAAAATGCCGGCGTATTCTTCTCAAAAAGGTAGTGGCCCATCCACGACAGCAAAAATGCTAATGGGATCAGCAATATTGCGATTATTGGTCGAAAGATTAGCAATACTATTGCTACCGCTGCCAGAGAATGTGCAAGGTGATGGATGTAGCGATTCGCAGAGTTTTGATGCGCGGCTTCGTAATATTCTAAAAATTCTTTGGATTCTAATCGCATATTTATCGTCGACCGTCGCAGTTACACTAATTCGAAAGAGTGGCAGAGTTGCGTTCTTTAAAAATTAGCCTATTCCCGACAATGAGTATTAATGCCGGAACCATCATCACACCTCCGTAAGCCAGCACGGTAAACAGCGCCATGCTTCCTAGCTCAGAAGTGCTCCCGTCGGTTGCCGGAAAAAGCGAGGCAATAATGAGCACTGCGAGATTAACATTGCGAACGGTGACTTCCATATTAATAGCGACAATATCTGCCCGCGGTAAGCCGACTAATTTGGGGATAAAGAAGCCCAACAGCAGTAGAAGTAAAGCGAAGGACGTTAGGAAAGCCGCATTGAATCCACCGAAAGCCTGCCAGTCCAGCCTGCCGGAAGTTGAGGCACCAACAATAATAAGCACGATTACCGTCAAACTAGCGCGGATAGACCAGCGAGATATGACCTTTGCCACCACAGGTGCTTTGTGCAAAACAGCCATGCCGACTATTAGCGGCAACAATATCGCCAAAGCTGTTTCTACCGCGATCTTTAACATCGGCAGGTTAAAATCAGCTGGCACATAAGAGGTGATAAGCAACTGCAGTATCAATGGCACAGTGAACAAACACGCCACTGTGGTTAGTGAAGTTATAGCTATTGATAACGCGACGCGACCCCGTGCGAAAAAGGTGTAAATATTTGAACTTGTGCCGCCGGGTATTGCCGCGATCACGGCGAGGCCAATCGCGAAGCCAGGGTCTAAGTCGAACAAATATAGTGCGGATGCGACCAACACAGGGACCAGCAGTAGCTGAATGCTCAGACCGGTGCAGAATGCCTTCGGGATTTTTATTACTGCTATAAAATCAGCTACTCGCAGAGTGGCACCCATGCCAAGCATAGCCAGTAGCAGTTGAGTAAAGGCTAACCAATACTCGTATTTTAGATACAGTTCACTCATTCATGGATATGCTTATATTGTCGGAATTGCCGCTCGCGCCCGAAAGCTTTTCTGCGGTAGCTGCCCACAAGTCCGAGCGAAGCAAATTTTTGAAACGTAATACCGAACGCCGCGACGAAAAAATATCGAACGCGAGCAAAATTCGAAATACGGTCATAGCCGGGTAATCTCCTTGTAGTTTTTATTCGGGTTCAATTCAAAACACTAAAACTACGCACACAGGCTATGTGCATTTCAATTTAGCGCTAAAACACCCAACCCAACAACGTCGCAACAGCCAACATCGCCAGCACAATAATATCGGCCCGACCGATTAGCTGAATCGCCCGCTCAACTTCTTCAGCCGTATCAATCGATTTAGTTTTTTTGCCTTGCTGCAAAGCGGCCCGGCCGACATTAGCGAGCAACTGGTGGTTTGCAGCGTCTACCCGCAGTTTCAGCGTTGTCTGCCAGTGACTCCGGGCGTGGCGACGCCAATTACGGGCGGCGGCGTCGAAGTTGCCGCTGAGCATGTAGGCGGCCGCCATGATGTGAGATGGCAACCAACTAAGCCAGCCTCGTAGGCGGCGAGCGCTGCGGGCGGTGCTGTCACTGCGGCTGCCGGTACTCGCGCACACCAAACGGTAAAGTATCGCGCCTACCGGGCCTAACAATACAAACCAAAAAAGCAGTGCAATAACTCGCTCACAGGCACGAATAAATAACGATTCGAGAATCGCTTCGGTCCGCTCGGCGGGGTCCTCTGGTGGAGCGCGACCTACCAGGTCAAAACCAGCCTCGGCTGCTTCAGCCCGTTTACCGCTGCGTTCAGCCGCGAGGTAGCGGCTTACTTGCTCACCTAAATCGCGAG
>CAJQNE010000517.1 GCA_905479545.1 uncultured Gammaproteobacteria bacterium
GAAGTCGCGGGCGGCATCATTGTAATGCGGTTCGGTGAGAACGCGCAGGCGGTTATTTCCGCCGTAAAGGACAAGCTGACTGCGTTAAAGGCTAGCCTGCCAGCGGGCGTTGAAATCGTACCAACCTACGACCGGTCGACACTCATCAATAACGCGGTCGACAATCTTTACAGCAAACTGGTTGAAGAGTTCATTGTCGTCGCGCTGATCTGTGCACTGTTCCTGTTCCACCTGCGCTCGGCCTTGGTCGCCATTGCGGTGCTGCCGCTCGGTATTCTGGCCGCGCTACTGATACTGCGCAGCCAGGGCTACAACGCCAACATCATGTCGCTCGGTGGTATAGCGATTGCCATAGGGGCGATGGTAGACGCCGCCGTGGTAATGATCGAAAACGTGCACAAGCATCTTGAGCACGCCAAACCGGGAGAGTTAAAAGGACAGGCACGCTGGGAGCTGATTGGCCGTGCCTGCGTTGAAGTGGGTCCCGCGCTGTTTTTCTCGCTGCTGATTATCACGCTGAGCTTTCTGCCGGTATTTACGCTGGAGGCACAGGAAGGGCGCTTGTTCGCGCCATTGGCATTTACTAAAACTTGGGCAATGGCCGCCGGTGCGTTGCTGTCGATAACGTTAATTCCAGTGTTGATGGGCTTGCTGATTCGTGGGCGCATTTTGCCTGAGCAAAAAAACCCAATTAACCGGGCGCTCACCTGGCTATATGGGCCGGTAATTAGCGCTGTCACCCGCCTTCCCTGGTTGTTTATTCTGGCTGGGTTCTTGGTAATGGCATCGGCATGGTGGCCTGCCAAACAGCTGGGCGGCGAGTTTATGCCGCCACTGGATGAAGGCGATTGGATGTATATGCCGACCACCCGACCAGGCCTGTCGATTGGTGAAGCCAGCCAGCTATTACAGCAAACGGATCGGCTGATTAAATCGGTGCCGGAAGTGGCACAGGTGTTTGGCAAAATTGGTCGTGCTGATACCGCCACCGACCCGGCACCGTTAACGATGATCGAAACCGTGATTCGGTTTAAGCCTGAATCTGAGTGGCGGCCCGGAATGACGATTGAGTCGATTCGCGAGGAGATTAAGTCGCGGGTGAAATTGCCGGGTGTCACCAATGCCTGGGTTATGCCGATTAAAACCCGTATCGACATGCTCGCCACTGGCATTAAAACGCCGGTAGGTATTAAGGTCGGTGGGCCAGACTTGAGCGTTATTCAGAAGATTGGCGCTGATATTGAGCGGCTACTGCCTAACGTGGGAGGCACTGCGTCGGTATACGCCGAACGAGTGGTGGGTGGCCGTTATGTGGTAGTTGATATTGACCGCCGCGCGGCGGCCCGGCTCGGCTTGAATATCGACGACGTGCAGCTAGTAGTAGGCGCGGCGATTGGTGGCATGAATGTGTCTGAAAGCGTCGAAGGCTTGCAGCGATTCCCCATCAATATGCGTTATCCACGCGTGGTGCGGGACTCGCTCGAGAATATTCGCGACCTGCCGGTAATAACGCCAACCGGTGCACGCATTCGCCTGGCTGATGTCGCTCGAATCGACATCGACGATGGCCCACCGATGATTAAGAGCGAAAACGCTAAACCAACGGGTTATATTTTTATCGATATCGAGAACGTGGATATCGGCAGCTATGTTGGCGAAGCCCAGCAATATTTGCAGGAAAATCTACAATTGCCGAGCGGCTACTCACTGAACTGGTCGGGTCAGTACGAATATATGGAGCGAGCCAAGGAGCGGCTAACGCTGGTTATTCCGTTCACGCTGCTCATTATTTTGCTGCTGCTATATCTCACGTTTAGGAATGTCGCCGAACCGATGCTAATACTAGCCAGCCTGCCGTTCGCACTGGTTGGTGGGGTGTGGTTCATTTGGTGGTTAGGACACGACGTTTCCGTCGCTACCGGTATTGGCTTCATTGCCCTCGCGGGCGTGGCCGCTGAATTTGGCGTGATTATGTTGATTTATCTTGATCAAGCCGTTGAGAAAGCCCGTGCTGCCGGAAACCTGAATAGCATCGAAGATTTGCAGCGAGCGGTGCTTGAGGGAGCGGTACTTCGGGTTAGGCCAAAAGCGATGACGGTAGCGGTTATTGTCGCTGGATTAATACCGCTATTTATCGGCCACGGTACCGGCTCTGAGGTGATGCAGCGCATCGCTGCACCAATGGTTGGCGGCATGTTAACCGCGCCATTGCTGTCGATGGTGGTGCTACCCGCCGCTTATTTGATCTGGCAACGTCGCCTTCTATTTCTCCGCGATGGGAGCAAGCGATAATTAACTTTCCGGTAATGCTCGTTCGACTAGTAACCATCCGGAAATTTTTGTCGATATTTTTTTGGGGGATGTCGGCAACTCAAACTTTTTCCCTCAGTCGATGTTAGGAGATATCTCCATGAAAAAAGTTATGTTGAAACTCACCGCTTTTCTGGCGTTCCTCACCGCTTCAACCGTTGTATTAGCTCAACAGGCGCCGGGCGAAATGATGAGTGATGGGATGATGGCAGACGGCATGATGTCGAACGGCATGATGATGAGCGGGCCAATGATGGCAATCTGCATGCTATTTGGCTTGCTCGTATTTATTGTTTTAGTACTGGCCTTGGTCGCATTGATCAAATACCTCCGTTCGGGTAAGGACTGACTCAATGAAACTACTACATTTTGTTAAATTGGACGTTAGTTGAATTGAAAGGTCAGCCTCTGTGAAGCAGATAGTGATCAGGAATTTACTTTTGACATGATGGAAATCAGGTCGCCAAGTTCAGGCTAAAAAGGCGAACTAGCTAATCTACAGATAGGAATGAATAGACATGAATAAAACAGCAACATTATACCGAATGGTGACCGACGAGCACGTTTGCCCGTTCGGCATTAAGTCTAAACATTTGCTCAAGCGAAAAGGCTTCGCCGTTGACGATAAGCCTCTGAAGAGCCGTGAAGAGGCGGACGCCTTCATGAACGAACACGGTGTAGAAACTACGCCGCAAACATTTATCGACGGTGAGCGTATCGGCGGCTATGACGACCTGAAAGCCCATTTTGGGCAAGCGAAGGATGAGGGTGAGACTAGCTACCAACCGATTATCGCCGTATTTGCAATGACAGCGGCTATGGCTGTCGCCGCCGCCTGGGCAAAGCCCGGCAGTTTTTCAGCGCTGCAGTCTTTCGAATGGTTTATTGCGTTCTCTATGTGCGTACTGGCCATCCTAAAACTGCGTGATATCAGCAGCTTTTCGAACACTTTTGTTACCTACGATTTGATTGCCCGCAGGGACGTTCGGTATGGCTATTTTTACCCGTTCGCTGAAGCGATAGCCGGTGTGCTGATGATAGCCGGAGCGTTTATATGGCTGGCCGCACCGCTGGCATTACTCATTGGCAGCGTTGGCGCGGTGTCGGTAATTAAAGCAGTCTACATCGAAAAACGCGACCTTAAATGCGCCTGCGTTGGCGGTGATTCCAACGTGCCACTGGGTGCTATTTCACTCACAGAAAACGTGATGATGGTGGCGATGGGAATTTGGATGTTAGTGAAATGATTTATCGCGTTGCTATCGGCGGCTGTCACGAATCACCTGTCCGCTAATGTTGACTGCGCCATTGTTGTCGACGGTGGTACTGCCAGCGGCCTACCTATTGTGGCAACGCTGGCATTTACGCTCAGAGTTAAAATACAAGGGAGCGCCTGAGATGGAGCAATAATTGCGAGGCATTATTATTAAGCGACTAATGTCTGATCGTTTGATCCGGCACACACATTTTTGGAGATATACCCATGCGTAATTTAAATCTATTTGGTACTACCGTTGCCATTTTTGCCATCACCCTAAGCGCCTCTTTACCAGTTTATGCGGGTGGTGATGGCCATTCGCATGCAGCATCCGCTGAGATGGACATGCAGAGCATGAAGGGAATGGAAGGAATGGAAGGAATGGAAGGAACGGGCATGCCGGAGAACCACAACATGCATGACGGCATGGAAATGTCCGACACCGTACAAGGTACTGTTATTGCAATTGATCGTAAGAAGCGAAAACTCGTTCTAGAGCATGAAAAAATGCCCACTATGGGAATGGATGCTATGACAATGGGATATTCCGTTGCCGACAACGTTGATCTGAAAAAGCTCAAGAAAGGTAAGCGTTTGTTGTTTACCGTTGAAATGGTCTCTGGTGGCGGCATGCAAATTACCGCAGTAAAGCCGGTTCAGTAATCAGTATGGGTGGTGATCAACCGGTTTTCACCCAATTCTTAATACTTATCGTTTTGGACAATTATTTATGAAAAAATTTTTAGCAGGAATATTCGTTGCACTTGGCTCGTTAGTCATTGGTGCCTTGGTCGTCAATTTCACCGGCATGGCACCGGTTGCCGCGACAGGTAAAGACCCGGCAGTGGTTGAATGGTTTTTACACAGCAGCTATGAGCGGGCGGTAGAGAAAAATGCCGCCGTTGTATCGGTGCCAGCAAACTTGGCGTCCGGCGATAATATTTTAAAAGGCGCGAAAAACTTTGCGGCTATGTGTGCCGGTTGTCACACCGCACCCGGCAGCAACGCCACCGCGACCAGTAAGGGGCTTAACCCGCCTCCGCCAGTTGCTAGTGAACTGGCCGGTGAGCTTAGTGCCGCCGAGCGTTTTTGGGTGATTAAAAATGGCGTGAAGATGACAGGTATGCCCGCATTCGGCCCGGCGCATGACAATGAATCGGACTTATGGGCGCTCGTGGCGTTCACGGAAAAACTGCCCACGCTAAACGCCGCGAGCTATCAACAGATGGTGAAGCTGGGCAAAGCGGCATTTCCTGAAAGTGACGGACATGCGCACAGTCATATGGGAGAGGCTAGCCAAAGTAATGACCAACCTACACAAGCCCACGATGATGCAGGTCATGGCTCGGATGCAGCCAAGAAATCAAAGAATGAAGGTCACTCGGCTATGGAGAAGCAAGCTGAGTCGAATCATACCCCCGATGCTGAAGAGCACGGAGGTGTGGGTCATCACGAACCTAAGGGGGCGAAGGCAGTAGATCCTAAAAATCCGCCGCCGAAATCCGCTGATGACGACCATTCCGGACATTCACACTAAGTAACTATTTGAACAGTAACCGGTCGCCGTACAAATGGGGCCACAGGAGATTCGATATGAAAGCTACACACAATGTTGAAGCAAGCAGTGAGCGTAGGCGGCTGCTTAAATTGCTCGGCAGCGCCAGCACCTTGGCCGCGCTGGGAGCCTTTGCGCCAGCCTGGTCGCGGCCAATGGCTGTTCAGGGTAGAAAAACCGGTAGCGGCCCGCTTATTTATAACCTAAGCGCAGGAAAGCAGCGCCAAGCTATCGCTGGCGGAACGGGTACGGTGGTATCAGTTGACAATCAGGTTCCCGGCCCGCTCATTGAGTTGCAGGAGGGGAGAGATGTCATTCTCAATGTAACGAATACCATGAAAGAGACAACCTCGATTCATTGGCATGGCATCTTATTGCCATTTGAGATGGATGGGGTACCCGGTGTTACTTTCCGGGGAATCGCTCCGGGTGAAACATTCCGCTATAAATTCCCTGTCGAGCAAAACGGCACTTACTGGTACCACAGTCATAGTGGTACTCAGGAACAGTCCGGAATGTTCGGCGCTCTGGTCGCCCATCCGGCGGAGCGAGACCCTGTTCAATACGACCGCGACTACGTGGTGATGCTGTCAGACTGGACGTTCGAAAACCCCATGGAGGTACTGGCAAAGCTGAAAAAAATGCCGGACTACTACAATTTTCAGCAAGTCACGGTTGCCGAAATTCTTGAAGCTAACGACGGGATGAGTACTAACGAAGCACTGAGCAAGAAACTGGCATGGGATCGCATGCGAATGATGCCCAGCGATATTGCGGATGTAACCGGCGCTACCTATACCTACCTGATGAATGGCTTGCATCCGGCGGGCAACTGGACTGGCCTATTTAACCCCGGCGAGCGAGTACGTTTGCGCTTTGTAAACGCGGCGGCCATGAGTTACTTCAACGTGCGCATACCCGGTTTGACCATGACCGTAGTAGCAGCGGATGGCCAGAACGTTAAGCCAGTGCCGGTTGAAGAATTTCAGATTGGCGTAGCCGAGACCTATGATGTGATCGTGACGCCACGGGATGATAAAGCGTTCACGATTATGGCTGAGTCTATGGATCGCAGCGGCTTTGCCGCAGGCACCTTGGCACCGCGCATGGGTATGTCAGCAGCCGTGCCGCCACTTCGAAAATCGCCGCGTTTAACTATGGTGGATATGGGCATGGACATGTCGGCCATGGGCGGAATGCATGGTGGTATGAAAGGCGATAGGAAAGACACTATGGGCAGTGGTTCGATGGATCACAGTAAAATGGATCATTCCGCCATGGGTACCGGAAGTATGGGCGGTTCGGGTATGCAGCACGACGGCATGATGAAGAATAAGCCTGGCGGTATGAATATGGGCAACATGGGTGACAGCATGGCTATGTCACCAGATACCGGCCCTATTGTCGCTCGTCATGGTGCAGATACGCATGGGCCAGGTAATACTGCTGTTGCCACGGTTGAGCGCGATAGGTTGGGCGAACGAGGCACGGGCCTCGAAGATGTTGACCATCGCGTGTTGGTATACAACGACTTACAACGGCTCGCGAATGACTTCGATCAGCGCCCACCGGTTAGGGATGTAGAGCTCCACCTTACCGGCAATATGGAACGCTATATGTGGTCATTCGATGGTGAGCAGTTCCACGAAGTGGATGGCCCGGTTGAGTTCAACTATGGCGAGCGCCTGCGACTGATACTTGTCAACGACACTATGATGAACCACCCCATTCACTTGCATGGCATGTGGATGGAGATAGAAAACGGCCACGGCGAACATATTCCGCGTAAGCACACCATTAACGTTATGCCCGGAGGTCGCGTATCCGCGCTCATCAACGCCGATGCACCGGGACGTTGGGCATTTCACTGTCACCTTCTTTATCACATGGAAATGGGCATGTTTCGTGTGGTTCGGGTCAGCTAAGGAGAAACTAATGAAATTAATGACACAGAAATTAAAACTGGCTTCAATGATGGCCTTGGTAACTGCCTTAGGCTTTCCGATTGCTGCTAACGCTTACGAACCAGCAGGTACGCCAGATGATTGGCCTGCACCGATGGAGCGTCACTATTACGGCAATTTCCTCATCGACAGGTTCGAAGCCGCCTGGGGTGACAACGAAGACGGCTACGTATGGGACGCGACCGGTTGGTACGGCGGTGATGTTAATCGCC
>CAJQNE010000518.1 GCA_905479545.1 uncultured Gammaproteobacteria bacterium
ACAAGTCGCTACAATAGAATTAATCGCCGGGTTCACTGCTCCGGCGCGTTGAATGGCGGCTTCTATAACCTCTGTGGCGCTAACCTCCCGCTTGGCGATTTTATTAGCCAGTTCGGTGGCATCGCTGCTGCCGATGGCATCGTCGGTGAAAGCGGAAACTCTAGTGCTTGTCATGCTGGTGAACTCTAGTGCTTGTCATGCTGGTGAACTCTAGTGCTTGTCATGCTGGTGAACTCCAGGTTTTGTGTTGTTGGCGTGTCTATGTCCGGCAGTAATGCCGATAAGCGATATTTCAGTACTTATAGAAATTTCAATGCTTCTTTTGCTAGCTCCACATTCGATTCCTTAACCCGCTGGGCAATAGCCACAGCAGCGTCGATATCGCTTTTGCTGTTGTAAATATGTGGGCAAAGGCGCAGCCAGGTTGGGCTGTCGGTTTCATGGTGCCCGCCGGCCGGATCACAATGCACTTTGTTGCCATGCACAAAAGCCGCCGAAAAGCCGGCGTTGTGCGTGGCCAGGAATGCACCAATGGCTTTGAGCTTGCCACCGAGGTCAGCGACCACAACGGCGTGGCCGAACTGTGGGTTTTGCGGCGTTGCTGTTTCGATACCTGCGCCTTGAAAGGCAGCCAACGCATATTGCGTTAATTCAGCTACCCGCGATTCGATCCGCTGCATGCCGATGGCCTGATGTTGCTCCACGGCGGTGGCTACCGCTGCCACCGCGGCGGTATCGCGTTGACCAAGGCATTCAAAACGACGGGCTGTTTCTGGTATCTGCTCGGCAGGGTAGTCGATCTGAAAATCGTAGCTGTTTTGCAGCGGTTGCAGTCTGCTAGCGGCGCGGCCTTTTATCGCCAGAATGCCCACTCCGCGCGGGCCGCATAGCCATTTATGGGCGGGTGCGGTGTAGCTATCGCAGTCGATGATTGAGAGGTCGAGGTCAACGCAACCCCAGGATTGAGCGCCGTCAATATGGATATGTACGTCGGGTCGTTTCTGCTTGATAGCTTTACACAATGGCCGCAGCGGAAGGCGCATACCGCTGATATTGGATATATGCGAAACGCTGACAACGGCGGTGTGCTCGTTCAATGCTTTCAGGAATGGCGTAATGAGATCGTGATCCTCCTGCGGCTGGGCGGGCAGCTCGACACTACTGATAGCAAACGGTCGACGTTGATGCTCGTAATGCCAGCTACGGTAGTTGGTCGCATGGTTCTGGTTCCACAGCAGCACTTCGTCGCTGGGTTTTAAATCCAGACCGGATACCACAATGGCATTGCCCTCGGAGGTATTGCGAACGAAGGCGAGTTCGTCTGGTTTTAGTCCCAGCATCGAGGCGCTGACCGAGCGGGCATGTTCCAGCTCCTCGCTGACGAAATCTTTGCGATTGATAAAGCTAACGTCAGCGCTGATTCGCTGCGCGTAGCTCTGCTGGGTTTCCAACACGGCTCGATAGGCCGGTGTGAGATTGGCAGCGTTCAGCGGCGCTTGATGTTGCCAGTCAAATAAGTCCCGCACTGGCTGCCAGTCCGGGCTTACATCAATGGCAGGCAACGCCGGACGTTGCTTAGAACAGGCCGACGCCAGCATCACCGTGCTGCCGATACCAACGCCCGTTTTCAGCAGGTTCCGGCGGGCATTATCTATTTCCATCTATACAAGTCTCGTTCAGCGGCGAACCAGAATTTTAGGCCGTACCAGTAATCAGCGTGGTTTTTTTGTTGTTCGTAACAAGTCGCCAGCAATGAAGAGAAGCTGTTCCGATATGTCGTGGGTTCAATGCAAGCTGAAGTCTAACTATTTCTGCACTGATGAAAAGAACTGCTCGCGCCATCAGCTGTGCATTTCGTGACAGCAACAAATTTGGCGCGGCATTCCGCGGCGGCCATAACCGGTGTGACTCAATTTGTGGGGTAAGAAACCGTTGCTGTCACGAAATGTTGGGTGGCTGGCGCGAACGGGTATGTTCAGTAAACGCCGCAACCCGCACAATTCCCCGGTTGAACCACTAAACCAAAAAAAAGATTTTGCAGGCAGGCGTATACGGAAACAGCGACCTGACCATGCATGCATCGGAATTTCGGAGAGAGTCATGAGAAATGCAATATCAGCCATGCTGACGGCAATCACTGTTGCTGGTGCGCTGTCCGCCTGTGGTGGTGGCAGTCAATCGCCAGGTGTCGATGGTTCGGCAAACCCTAGCAACGGTGGCGACAACCGCCGGGTAATCGCCGAGTTGCGATGGACGGATTACGGCATTCTGCATGTGAAAGCCGACGACTATGAGGGGGGCGGCTACGGATACGCCTATGGAGTGGCTGAGGAGAATCTGTGCCGCATAGCCGAGACCTACATCACGGTTAACGGCTTGCGCAGTAAGTTCTTCGGCCCGGACGGCAGCTGGCTGTTCTCAGCCAATTCAACCATTAACAACAACCTCGAATCGGATTTCTTTTTCTCCCTGCTCATAGCAGAACAGCGAGTTGAAAACCTGCTGGCCATGGATTCCCCGAACGGCCCGAAGCCCGAGGCTCGCGAATTGGTTCGAGGTTACGTGGCCGGATATAACCGGTACTTGCGTGACACCGGCGTAGATAACCTGCCTGACGCCCGTTGTCGCGGGGCCGACTGGGTGCGTGAAATCACCGAACTCGATGTCTACCGCCATGTCTATATGCTCGCCATCCTGGCATCGACTGGTGTGGCCATTGAGGGTATTGCCGGCGCGCAACCGCCGGTGCCGAGTTCATCGTCTTCTCAGGCGCCGTCAGCGCAAGCGAAGCCGTCCTTGTCACCCGAAGAAATCGCCGCCCAGATTGCCGAGGGCTGGAAAGGGGTTAAGGTCGGCAGTAACGCCATTGCCTTGGCCGGGGATGCAACCGATACGGGGCGTGGCATGTTGCTGGGCAACCCACATTTCCCCTGGTACGGCGCAGAGCTTTTTTACCATTTCCATATGACAATACCGGGAGAACTGGACGTGATCGGCACCGGCCTGCTTGGTTTACCGCTGGTCTTGAACGGCTACAACAAGGACCTGGCCTGGGCTCACACGGTATCCAGTGCCTGGCGCTTTACCCCCTACAACCTCAAGTTGGCTCCGGGAGACCCCACCAGCTATCTGGTGGATGGTCAGCCAGAGGCGATGACGCCGTGGAACCTGAGCGTCGAAGTCAGGCAAGCCGACGGCAGCATGACCACCGCCGAGCGCACCCTGTACATGACGCGCTGGGGGCCGGTCTTTACCAGTCTGTTAGGTCTGGATTTGTTCCCGTGGACTACCAGTGAAGCCTATGCGATGGCCGATGCCAATGCCGACAACTTCAGCGTGATCAATCATTTTTTCGATACCGGCTCAGCCTCCTCCGCAAGAGAGCTGAATGAGGTCCTGAATCGCAACCAGGGCCTGCCGTGGGTGAACACCCTCGCGGCCGATCGGGCCGGCGACGCCTTCTATGCTGACATTACTGCCACACCCAATGTCAGCGACGACCAAGCGGCCAGTTGCGCAAGCCAGCTGGGCGTGGTGACGAGCCAAACCCTGGGGCTCCCCGTGCTGGACGGCTCCCGTAGCGACTGCGCCTGGGCGACTGACAGCGATGCCAACAAGCCGGGCCGTATCGGCCCCAGCCGAATGCCGCACATCTATCGCGACGATTACGTTGCCAATTCCAACGACAGCTATTGGCTGACACATCCCGCCGAGCCGCTGGAAGGTTTCTCCCGCATTATTGGCGACGAGCGCACCGAGCGCCGGATGCGCACCCGCCTTGGTTTGAAAATGATTAATGAACGCCTCGGCGGTACCGATGGCCTGCCGGGTAACACCTTTAGTCGTCAGCAACTACAGGATTTGCTGTTCAATAATCGCCACCACGCGGCGGAGCTCTGGGTCGATCAGTTGGTCACCTTCTGCCGCACCAAGCCGGTTCTAAATGGCACGAATGGGCCAGTAACCACCGGCGAAGCTTGCGATGTTCTGGCAGCCTGGGATCGCAGCAATAACCTCGATAGCCCCGGCGCCTTGCTGTTTAGCCGCTTTGTCGAAAATGGGCATGCCGCCAATGTGCCAACCGGAACCGCTTCCAGTGCGCAGAACTATGCCGGTTTCTGGGTAACGCCTTTCGACGCCAACGACCCGGTCAATACACCTTCGGGGCTTAATGTGCTGAACCCGCAGGTTGAGACGTCGCTGGCCGATACCATTTCCGATTTGCAGGGTGCTGGTTTTGAGCTGGACGCGACCCTGCGGGAATCCCAGTTCGTCAGGCGCGGCGACGAGATCATCCCGATTCACGGCGGCCATGGCGAATATGGCATGTACAACGACATCCAGCCCACCTGGAACCCTGACGAGGGTTACAGCGATATAACCGCCGGCGGGAGCTTCATTCAGGTGGTGAGCTTTGATGACGATGAATGCCCGGATGCCCGCACGATATTGACCTACTCGCAAAGCACCAACCCGGACTCTGAACATTTTGCTGATCAAACGCGGCTGTACTCCCAGGGCGGCTGGGTAGAGGCGCAGTTTTGTGAAGAAGAAATTGTTGACCGTGTGACCCGGTCGCTGCAGTTGATCGAATAGACGCTGATCCCACAGGACGGAGTCGGCTCAGGGCTCCGGCGTGTCCCGCAACTCGGACAATTTTTTTCCGGTTCGTCGCTTCATCATTCTGGCCAGCGGTGAGCTGCCGGAATAGCCTAGTTTTTCAGCGATCTGCTCGGCGCTCAGACCGGCCACCAGCAGCCGCCTGGTTTCCTTTTCCAGCACCGCTTCCTGCAGATCGCGAAAGGTGGCTTCAGCCTGTTGCAGTTGCCGTACCAGTGTGCGTTCGCTTACGCACAACAGGTTGGCAACACGCTGCCTATTCGGCCAAAGTTGTTGTTGAAGTAATTCAAAAACGACCTTACGCACTTTTGCCTTCACGTCGTCTTTAATGGCCAACCTGTGGTGCAACTGAGTCAACAGGGCATCGTGCATCGGCTTATTACGCAGCGGCATAGGGTGGCTCAAGCTGCCGACCGAAAATTCCACACCATCGACCGGCTGGTTGAATCGGCACCGACAAGCCAGGCGCTCCTCATAGATGTTACCAACACCAAAATCCGGGTGTCGGAAATTGGCTCGGTAGATGTCGTAGTGACTTTTCCCCAATAACGCCCGGGCCAGGAATACGCCGATGGCAACGTTGGAATCAACTGAGTGGTGTGGGTACCGGTGCTCCTCCTCTGTCTTTTCGATAACGACCGCAGGGTAACGCGGGTGATCGACGAACTCGTACTTCCAGCGGCGACTCAGGGTGCCAGACAGCGTCGCCAGATTCTGGATTGCGGATTGAAAGTCATTCGCAGTAATTACCGCCAGGCCCAGGTCGCCGAAGTCATCCAGCTGCAGGTCATCCAGCACTTCCAGTCCGATTTCCCGCCGACCGGTTAGTTGCTCTGCCGTTTCCCATATTTTTCGGGAAACGACCTTGTTATCAGCAACCTTTAGCTGTGACGGTGCAATAGCCGCCGCTTGCAAAAACGCCGCCCGGGCTAGTCCGGTAATCCGGCATGCCACCTTCAGGTCAAATTCCAACCACTCCAGATCCGGTTTGTTTGGGCTCGTCATGAGATCGATAGTCTTTGGCGCAAGGGCTCAGCTGTCTGCGACATAGAAACATTCACGGCTGCGGCGAGCAAATTTTCCATGACGCAGACACCTGGCTTGGGTTGACGAGCTAAGCTTATCCGAGTTCAACCTGCCCAACGCTGTGGTGGGCAGGTTTAGCCGACTTGCTGCTGCGAAGCCCGCGTTGTGCAATGTCAGGAACGACCACCATAGGCCGGGCTACGCACGAGGCGCACCCGACGCACAACGCGGGTTGTCGTTACCAATCTGGAACACCCGACTAATCGCCTCGTATTCAGTAATTGCGTCACTACCCGGCAGTTCCTTGGCCGCGGTGCGGTAGACGATGCGGTAGTTGCCGGGCGGCGTGTCCCAGGTAATAAACCAGTCAACTTCCAGCACGGAGTCAGTGGGCGGCACGTATGCGCCCGGCGAGTTGCTGGTCCAGTGCAAGGTCGCCTCTGGGGCTGCGTCGGTTATCCAGTCCGCCCAGTCGCCATTCGGTAATTCTCGTTGTATCTCGAAATAATGGCCATTGCGGTAGCTGTTGTTATTAGGGAATCCCGCCTGGTAACTGAAGCGCAGCCGGTCACCGGCTGAGTATTGGTCCAGCACGTCGTTAATCGGCGTGGTGAAGGGTCCTCGCGTCGGTGTGTCGGTCCGTGCCGGGTCCGCAACCAGCGTATTGGGCAGCCGCGCACCAATCGGATCGACACCTTCGGGCGGGTATGGCTCCGCGCCGTCGACCATGTCCACCGAGATGGCCCGAAGCTGCTGCCGAACTGCAGCCAGTGTCCATGGCCCGTACTGGTTGGATGAGCCCTCATAGCCTTGGCGCGCGTATTCCTCGCGGGTGGTTAGGTAACCGGTGAATTCGTTACTGAGCCCGGCGATCACGAAAAAGTCGACGCCGATGGTTTTTAGCTCTTCAAGCACAGTGGCGCGGATGCGTCTGCCAGACATGGTGGTGATCTCCCAGGGCAAAGCTACAACCGCTAGGTTGCCAATACGGAGAATCTGGAAGGGCTGATCGACCTGAGTGTAAATAGGCCCCTTATCGCCCAGCCCGAACAGATGACCCTTTTCCGCCTGGCAGCTGTAGTCCGGCCCGCCAACCGGACTCAGATCGAGATCGCCGACAACACACAAGGCTACCTTGGCCGCATCGCCGAAGGAACGTTGCACATTGCCATCGGCAAGATCAGTAAGGAAATCCTCCAGCGGCACATTCAAGGCATCGTCGCAGCTCTGGTATTGGCCAAACGCCTCCTTGCCGACACTGCTGAGCCCGTACAGTGGATCGCAGGTGCGTTTTGGGTCGGCATCCAGTTCCGCCGGATGCTGCAATGAGCCGAGCACGACTGGGTCGGTTACAACCTGATCGCTGAAATCGACGTAGCGCATGCGATAGTCGATAGAACCCCGAATAGCATGTTGGTCATTCTGCTCAGTGAGTGTCAGTGCATTCGCCGCCTGGCGGGTGCCGGTGATGACCATATTGGCGTGCTCGGCCAGCACGTCGTCGCCGAGCACCGAGGTTAGCAGCGGCGGCAGGCGCGGTTGGCTATTGTCCTCGTTGTCGATGTAGCGAGCATGCACCACATCGCCTTCGTCCGATTGCAGAATACCTGCCACGAACGGCTGTGGCAGTGGGGTCGAATCCGAATCGGGATCGTTGAAGCGACGTTCGAGGTCGAAGGCGGCGTAGCCCTTGGAGTCGCCGTGCGCCAGCGTACTCAGCAACGCGGCCGTCGGGTGCACGGCAAACCAGTTCAGCAGGCCGTTAACGCGACCGTCACTATTGCGCAGATTCAGCTGCACAGCCGTGCGGTTGGTTAGCTGGTCGTTGCCGTTGATGTCCAGATACTGATCGCGCTCCGCCTGGGTGTTTTCACGGTAGCCACTGGGGTGACGGTTGGCATTGGTGTGCAAAAGTTCATTAATGGCCAGCGTCAATTCGCCGGGTGCTGCCTGTTGATAACCTGCCCAGGCCTCGGCGATGGCTTCGACGATGCCGTTGACAATTTCATCGAGAACATCTTTCTGGTGGCCACCGTGCAAACCGCTGAAGAACAGATCATGGCTGAAGCCACCGGAAAAATTATGGGTATGGGTCGAGGTCAGCAGCATGCTGTTAGGGTCGATTGCCGCCAGCTCGGGGTCGGCCGCCAGCCGCAGCATTACGGCATCGCGCACACTGCGGTGCATAAAGCCCAGGTCGGCATTCACCAACACCACGTTGGAGCCGCTGCAATCCTCGCCAATGACGAAGGCACGGGCGTAGGCGCGCTGCGTTAGCCCGCTCAGCAGATCAACCGGTGCCTCGTAACCGGCTCGGCTGCGGCCTGCCCACGGGCCGGTAATGTCGCGCCGGGCGACGCCGAAAC
>CAJQNE010000519.1 GCA_905479545.1 uncultured Gammaproteobacteria bacterium
AACAAACCCCGCGCGGCTGGCACCGTATTCGTGCCAAGGTGGGTGCTGGCGAAGCTGACAGTGCGGTGTTCATTGGTCGCCGGCCAACAGGGGAGATTCACAGTCCGGAGCTGCACACTGCTAACCCCGAACGCGACTGGATTCTGAGCAGAATCCTGTGGTTGTGCGGTGAAGAGCGGGGTAAGAATCGCGGCGGCTGCGTCGATAGCCAGCGCCGGTACATTTATATTCATGGAACTCCGGAGCAGTTTCCAATGGGTCAGCCGCTATCCCATGGCTGTATTCGTATGCGAAACGCCGATGTGATTGAACTGTTTGATAAAGTGAGCGCTGGTACCGGCGTACTCATTGCCGAAACCTAACCAGTAAGCACCCGTTGTCGCCCCCTGGGTGCTGAATTCCGGCAACCAACCCCGCGGCAGTTAAATCTAAGTAATCGAACACTTGCAGCATATTTATGACCAATACTGAACAAACCATGGGGCCGCTGATTATTGACGTCTCGGGCCTTGAGCTAACCGCTGAAGACCGCGAAGTTCTGGCTCACCCGTTAGTGGGTGGCACGATTCTATTCACCCGCAATTTTCAATCACGCGAGCAAGTGACGCAGCTGGTGGCTGATATGCGTGAGGCAGCGGGCAAACCGCTGTTGGTGACGGTTGACCACGAAGGCGGTCGCGTACAGCGCTTTCGCGACAGTGGCTTTACGAAGCTGCCGCCGGTGGCCCTGTTGGCAGAAATAGCCGCCGACGATAGTGCTGCAGCCCGGCGCACCGCTAGTGAGTTGGCCTGGCTTATGGCGATGGAGCTCAGAGGCGCCGATATAGATTTGAGTTGGGCACCGGTGCTGGATCGACACACAGGCGCGAGTGACATTATCGGTAACCGGGCTTTCGGTGCAGATCAGGCAACGATCAACCAGCTTGCCGGCGCCTATATTACCGGCATGGCTGAGCTTGGAATGGCGGCAACCGGCAAACATTTTCCGGGCCACGGCACGGTAGTTGGCGATAGCCACGAGCTGCTGCCGGTAGATGACCGACCGATGGCGGAGCTGCAGCAGGACATCGACTGTTTCGTGTCGCTACTGCCTCGTTTGCAAGGGATTATGATGGCGCACGTGGTATACCCGCAGGTGGATGAACTGCCTGCTAGTTTCTCACCACGCTGGATTCAACAAGAGCTCCGCGACAAGCTTGAATTTCAGGGTGCGGTGGTATGTGATGACCTCAGCATGAAAGGCGCTGTGGTTATTGGCGACTATCCCGCCCGTGCTAAAGCCGCTTTGGCAGCGGGTTGCGACTGGCTACCTGTGTGCAATAACCGCGACGGCGTGAAGGCGATTCTCCGGGCTGGCCTCGACGATAACATTGAATCCTCAGCGCGTCGGCCGCTGCTAATGCCCCGTGAAAACCGGCCAATAGCCTCTTTTACCTCACTGCCGCGTTGGAAGGCGGCAATACAAATGGCGAGATTAGCTCATGTCTAAACCCACACTCGAACAATGCCAGCAGGTCCGCGACGAAGCCGATTGCCTGTATGACGAAGCCGCGGTAAAGGCGGCGCTGACACAGCTCTCCAGCCAGGTTGCCAGTGACTATGCGGGCCTGAATCCGGTAATTATCTGTGTAATGAACGGCGCGTTCTGGCTTACCGCCCATTTGGTGGAGCAGCTGGATATGCCCTTAGAAATTGACTACCTACATGCCAGTCGATACCGCAACCGCACCACCGGCGGTGAGCTGGTTTGGAAAGCCGAACCGCAGAGCCCGCTGGCGGATCGACATGTGTTAATCATCGACGACATACTTGATGAAGGCATAACGCTGTCGCAAATTCAGCGGGCTATAAGCGGACAGCAGGTGGCTAGTTTAAAGACGCTGGTATTACTGGAAAAACAGCACGACCGCTGCATCGAGGGTGCTAACGCCGACTACGTAGGTCTGAAAGTTGAAGACCGCTACGTGTTTGGCTGCGGGATGGATTATTACGGTCAGTGGCGTCAGCTGCCGGCCATTTATGCTGTTAAAGGCCTGTAAGGAACAACACTTAGAATGCTAACAGCAATTATTGGCGGCACCGGTTTAAACGAGCTGCCTGGTTTTGTTGCGGGTGAAACCCGTGAGGTTGAAACCCCGTGGGGAGCACCGTCGAGCAAACTGCGCTTTGGTCAGATTGGTCGGCACAAAGTAGTGTTTCTCGCTCGCCACAGCGACGGGCATACCACGCCGCCCCATGCGATTAATTATCGCGCCAATATTCAGGCTCTGAAAGATGCAAGCGTCAACCGCATTATCGCGGTTAACGCAGTGGGTGGTATACGCCGCGATTACCCACCGGCCGGCGTTGGTCTGCCGCATCAGCTCATTGATTACACCAGTAATCGTGAACATAGCTACAGCGCGGACGCTTCAATGCCACTGCAACATATCGACTTCACCGAGCCGTTTGATGCTTCGCTGCGGCAGCAGTTGCTCAGAGCCGCTGCCAAGGCTGACGTTAAAATCGCTAAAGATGGCACCTTAGCCGTGACGAATGGCCCGCGCTTGGAAACCGCTGCAGAAATTCTAAAGTTTGAGCGTGACGGCTGCGACTTAGTCGGCATGACGACGATGCCCGAAGCTGCGCTGGCCCGTGAGCGGGCAATACCCTATGCGTCATTAGCCGTAAGCGTGAACTGGGCTGCGGGTAAAGGCTCGGGCGATATTCATGCGGAGATCGAAAAGTCGGTCGCCAATGGCATGAGCAAAGTAATGAAAATAATCTCGGAACTACTAAACCACTAATGCTCCACTTTAAATCGTTAGCCCTTCGCCGCGCCGCAAAAGTTCTTTTTCGTGATGCAAACCTACAAATTCACCCCGGTTTCCGGGTTGGCCTAACCGGCGCCAATGGCACTGGCAAGTCCAGCTTGTTTGCCATGCTACTGGGCGAAATTGAATCCGACGAAGGCGAGTGTGTAATGCCGGAGGGCTGGGTAACCGCTCACGTTGCTCAGGAAGCCGTAGCCTCCGAGGCGAGCGCGCTGGATTGGACCTTGGATGGCGACAAAGAGTTGCGCGAAATTGAAGCGGCCATTGCCGCCGCTGAAGCCGCGGAGGAACACGATAAGCTTGCGCCACTCTACGCCCGCCTTGAGGCTGCCGACGGCTACACCGCTCGCAGTCGGGCGGGGCGGATGCTGCATGGGCTTGGCTTCAGCGATGCTGATACCCAGCGACCGGTAAAAGAGTTCTCCGGTGGTTGGCGGATGCGATTGAACTTGTCGCAGGCGCTGATGTGCCGCTCGGATTTATTGTTGCTTGATGAGCCGACCAACCACCTCGATTTAGAAGCGGTAATTTGGTTGGAACGCTGGCTACGCAGCTACAAGGGCACGCTGCTGCTTATTTCGCACGACCGCGAGTTTCTCGATTCGGTGTGTTCGCATATTTTGCAGGTTGAGCATCAGCAGTTAACGCTGGAAAGCGGTAACTACAGTGCCTTTGAAATGATTCGCGCCGAACGGCTGGCCAATCAACAATCGGCCTATGAAAAGCAGCAGCGCGAGATCGTGCATATGCAGGATTTTGTGCGCCGCTTTAAGGCCAAGGCGAGTAAGGCGAAACAGGCTCAAAGCCGGGTTAAAGCGCTGGAACGAATGGATGTTATCGCAGCCGCGCACGTCGATAACCAGTTCGCTTTTAAGTTCAGGAAGCCGTTGGCAACACCAAGCCCACTGCTCACCGCGCGGAAGGGTGAGTTGGGGTATCCCGGTAAAACCATTGTTAGCGATGTGAAGCTCAGCTTGCAGCCGGGTGAGCGTATTGGCCTTATCGGCCCCAACGGTGCTGGTAAATCAACGCTGATTAAAGCGCTGGCTTCGGGCGAAACCCGGCTTTCAGGTGAGTTCACGCCAGCTAAGCATTTGCGGGTTGCCTATTTTGCCCAGCATCAACTTGAACAGCTGCCGCTGGAATTATCGCCGCTGGAATATTTACAGCAGATTGATGAGGAGCTAGGCGGTCGTGCCACGACGCATGAACTGCGCAGTTTCGTCGGTGGTTTTGGGTTTAATGGTGATCAGGCGCTAACGCCATTAGCACCGATGTCGGGCGGTGAAAAAGCCCGGGTGGTATTGGCTGCTTTGGTTTGGCAGCAGCCGAACCTGTTGCTGCTCGATGAGCCGACCAACCACCTCGATATTGATATGCGTCTGGCGCTAGCAATGGCGCTGCAAGAATTCGAGGGCGCGTTGGTTGTGGTATCGCACGACCGGCATTTGCTTCGCACCGTATGTGACGAGCTTTGGCTGGTAGCGCAAGGCAAAGTGCAAACCTTTGAGGGCGATTTGGAGGACTACGGCCGCTGGTTGGCTGATCAGGATGGCCAGCACGCGACGGCCAACGACGGAGCTCAAGAAAAAGCAGCTCCGGCTGCACCTCGGGATCGTAAAGCTGACCGTCAAGCTGCTGCAGCCAGACGTGAAGAGCTGAAGCCGCTAAAAAATCAGCTGCGGAAAATGGAAAACCAGCTGGAGAAACACCGCGCAGAGCTGGCCAAAGCCAAAGACCTGCTGGCCGAATCGTCAATTTACGATGATGAAAATAAAGCCAAGCTAACCAAGCTATTAGAGCAGCAGGGAGCGACTCAGAATGCGGTCGACGAACTGGAGTTGGAGTGGTTGGGTTTGGCTGAGCAGATAGAATCGCTGGAAAGTTAACTATTGCTGACAGTTGTAGTTAGAACTATTGAATTAGGCCGAGGGTCACTAGCGGTAGAAACCTAAACGTGAAGTGACTGGCTTATGACTATGACAACCCGAACATCATCGGACTTACGTTCGGGAGCCGGCCTGTGCCGACTATGGCCATTACTGTCGATCTTGTTGTTATTGTCAGCCTGCAGCAGCTCACCCAAGCGCTCATCGGCACCACCAGACCCCGCTACAGTTCCTCGGCTGGACAAGGCCGATATCGTTCAGTCACCACAGCACTTAATCGCCGGTGATCGTGTGGTGTTGGTGATGAAAAACGATGACAAGTTGTTGATGCGGGTAAAAGAACTGCGTGGTGAGCAGTTGTGCAGTATTACCGATAACTGTGTGTCGCTGGATGGCGTTAAAACCATTTATTTGCAGCGGGTTAGTG
>CAJQNE010000520.1 GCA_905479545.1 uncultured Gammaproteobacteria bacterium
ATTTCGCGACGAACTGCCAATAAAACAATGCCCTTCCCCACTGATTCCGTAGGTTTAGTAACGCCGCAAACGCTGCACGTTACCAAACCCTTGCAACTGGAAAGTGGCCGCAGCCTGCCCGAGTATCAATTAGTTTACGAAACTTACGGCACGCTGAACGCTTCTCGCAGTAACGCCCTGTTGGTTTGCCATGCGCTTTCTGGTGACCACCACGCGGCCGGTTATCACAATGAAAGCGATAAAAAGCCTGGCTGGTGGGACAGCGCTATTGGCCCGGGGAAACCCATCGACACCAGCAAGTTTTTCGTCGTCTCCCTGAATAACCTGGGTGGCTGTAGTGGTTCAACCGGGCCCACCAGTACCAATCCGGAAACCGGCAAAGCCTACGGCGCTGATTTCCCGCTGGTTGTGGTCGAAGATTGGGTACGCAGCCAGGCCGCGCTCGCCGATCACTTAAATATTGACCAATGGGCTGCCGTCGCGGGTGCCAGTTTAGGTGCGATGCAGGTACTGCAGTGGAGTATCGATTTCCCTGAACGGCTACGTCATGCATTGGTTATTGCCGCAGCACCCAAATTAACGGCGCAGAATATTGCCTTTAACGAAGTTGCCCGCCAGGCCATTCGTACCGATCCGGATTTTCACGACGGCCGCTACGCGGAGAACAACACTCTACCGAGAGTCGGGCTTTCACTGGCTAGGATGCTCGGCCACATTACTTATTTGTCGCATAAATCGATGGATGAAAAATTTGGTCGCGAACTGCGCTCAGACGGGTTGACCTTCGACTACGACGTCAATTTCCAGGTTGAAAGCTACCTGCGCTATCAAGGCCAAGCCTTTGTGGGCCGGTTCGACGCTAACACCTATCTGCTTATGACCAAGGCGCTGGATTACTTCGACCCGGCTCGCGCTTATGGCGACGACCTGACCGCCGCGATGAAACAGGCAATGGCCAAATTTCTGGTGGTATCCTTCAGCAGCGATTGGCGCTTTTCGCCAGCGCGGTCACGCGAAATTGTTAGCGCGTTGGTCGCCGCTGGAAAGGGCGTAAGTTACGCTGAAATTCAGAGCGATTTAGGCCATGACGACTTCCTGATGGCGATTCCGCAGTACTTCGCCGTACTGGGCCAATATCTACAGCGGGTAGCTGCCGAATGTTAGAAACAGAATTCGACGGCCCTCGTCTGCAAGCTCCGAACCGTGATGAGTTACGTCCCGACCTGCTGCGAATTGCTGATTGGATTGCACCGCAAAGCAAACTATTGGATTTAGGCTGCGGCGGTGGCTCCCTGCTGCACCACGTTACCGAGCACCGTCAGGTTCAGGGCTGGGGCATAGAGCTCAGTGAACCAAAACTGGTTACCTGTGTGCAGCGTGGCATAAGCGTTATTCAGGGTGATCTCAACGAACCTGATCTGCTGGGCGGCTTTACCGACAACCAGTTCGACGTTGCGGTGATGTCGCTTGCACTGCAGGCACTTAAACGACCGAATGAAATGCTGCTGGAACTGCTACGGGTCGGTCGGGAAGGCATCGTAACCTTCCCCAATTTCGGCCATTGGCGCTGCCGCCTACAAATTGCCCGCGGCCAAATGCCGGTGACCGGCAGCCTCCCGGAGCGTTGGTTCGAAACCGAAAATATCCACCTCTGTACGGTAAAAGATTTCGAAGAATTGTGCGTCGACAACGGCATAAAAATTATTGAGCGGGCGGTGATGGATCGCCACCACCTAAGCAGCTGGCGCGCCCGTACCATGCCGAATATGTTCGGCGAAATTGCCCAATACCGGCTGAAGTTAGCCGCAAACTAACCGGGCCGACCGCTTGCAGAAGCAATGTCGGAACACCACAGCAAGCGGAAAACTCAGCCCCTCGCTGACCTAAAACTCTGCGATGTAACCTAGCCTCAGCGCCAATAACTGAGCGTCATCGAAGCGTAAGTCCGAAGCCGTATATTGCAGCGACAACCCACGCCAGTTGATTCCTGCGCCGATGGCCTGCTGCACCGGCAACCACTCCACATTCCAGCGTAGAGCCTTGCTGCTGCCAAGTTGACGGGTTATCCCGATGCCCGGCACCGCCTTAAGCGGATGAAACCGATAGCGAAGATTGAGACTGTAGACGGCTGATAGTTGCTGGTTCAGGCGCACGTCGGCGCGGGCCTGCAATCGCTGGGTAAAATCGCGATTGCCCTCAACCCCGCTCAACAGTGGATCGAATACAGCAAAACCGTCTTCTATACGCCGACTATCAGTGGTAATTGCGGCATCAGTGAACGGCGCATCTTGCCAACGCAAGCGGCCATAAAGGTCAAAAATATCGACGGCAAATTCGGTAGCCGGAGTGATGTCCCAGGTGAGGCCTGCATCGAGACTAGCGCCGTAGCCGGTGATATTGTCGGTGGGCCGGTCGAGTAGTTCGTCTTTTTCGTAAGCGTAATTCACGTTACCGGTAATGTTGTAGTCGTTTTCAGCCTCAATGGTTGCCTGACCGCTGACACTGCCATCGAGGAAGCGGCTGCCACGCAGCAGGCTAAGGCTGGCGCGTAATTTTAATGCCGCTTGTGGCTGCCATTGTTTGCCGACCAACACTCCGGCGAGCTGGTATTGTTTGGCACGTAGCTGCAGGTCGAACCGCTCACCAACCGGCAACGGCAACTTATTGCGGGTTAAATGATAGAGCCGGACAAAATCGCGGCTGGGGTCAACCGACACGTCATAACGAGCCAATGCTGCAAATTTCCAACTGCCTTGCTGCCAACCTATTTCGGCGCGACTATAAGCATAGACAACCCGACCATTTTTCAGCTCACTACGATAGCCATTGACAGCATCCATTACCGATTTAGCTTCGCTATGCGCGAATACCTCGGTATGGCTGTACAAGCCGCTGCCAGATTCAGCGTGCGCTGCCGTTGCGAGCAGAACTAACATCAGAACGATAACCACGCCCAATGTTGTATAGATTTTTGTGCCTTCACACATCGAATCTGCTCCCGCTTGTTTTTACTAGTCCACTTAACATGGCTTATCAAAGCTGATTTGCCACTGGGTTCCGTTACCGCAAAAGCCCCGACGGAAAACCCGCCGAGGCTTGGTTTTGAGTCTTCTTACAGACCCGTAGCAAAGACTATTGCAGTGTTTCGAAGCTGCCATCGTCATAGCGAACAATCACAAGGCCGCTGTCAGTTTCAGACACTGTCGCTACCCGCGCGCCGTCATTTTCAATCGTACCCAGATTACTGCCTTCGCCAGATTCAACATCTTCGTCAGGAGTAATAACCAGACTGGTGCCATCCTGATTACTGATAACCAGACGGGCAGTATCACTAACATCACCCCGGTTGCTCAGTTGGAAACGGGTCGTCATCGAAGGACGGCTAAGAACCAAAGTGACATTACCAATTGGCGCGCTGCCGTCTTCGTTTTCATTACCAAAATAACCGGTTAACGCCGCTTGCAGACTCACTTGGTAATCGAGCGTGTCGCTTTCGCCCAGAGATGCACTGCTGACAAAGCTGGCGGTCGCACGCGGTGTGTTGCTGTCGCTAATGTCGAGTTCAGGGTCGAAAGTTGTGGCGTTAATCAAGCGAGCGGTGAAACTGATTTCGCTGCTACCGTTATTGCCTGCCAACACGCCATTCAGGCTAGCAGAGCGAGGATTGTAAATGCCGATGACGCTATCCGAGTTCTGGGTATCGGTGCAGCCGGGGCAGCGCACAGCTTCAAATTCGAAACCGCCGGTGAAGCTCACATCGCTGTTAATTTGGTTAACCGTGAACTGCATCTCAGCGGAACCGTTGCTATAGGCCTGCGCATTGTCTTCCTCGGTAGTAATATTGCTGCCGTTGGCGGTAATGCGAACCGTATCGATTGACAGGCTCAGCGCATCGTCAGACGACGTATCAATGGTACTCACAGAGCCGCTGAAGGTAGCTTCCAGGCGGTTGCCGCTGGCGGTTTCGCCAGGGTAAGACAGCTGGCCGTTAATTGCGCTGCGTCCCACTTCGCCACTGATACTGCCGGTCACCCGATTGCTACCGATATTAATAATGGCGCGAGCGCTGCGAGCGGCGTTATTAGCGCTGCTATCTGTGCTGTTGACAGTGATATCAAAGCTGGTTTGGTTAGGGTTCTCGCTCAGTTCAGTAGCAATTTCATCGAATAGAAAACCGAGATCTTCGCCGACAAGCACAGCTGTTGATTCACTTAACCTATAGGCCGCTTCAAGGTCATCCAGGTAGGCTTGCCCCGGTTCTTCAGCGCGCAATACTTCACGGCCGATATTACGAATTTCAGCTACCAAGGCACGAGCCCGTTCAATGCGGGGCTCGCCGGCCCGGGCGCTAGGCTGTGGGTCGACATTGCCGTCTTGCGACATACTGACAGAGTTCTCCATTACCGCTAATGCACCGCTGGAATCGCTTTCATTAGCTGCGGTAAGCTGCGTACTGATCGCATCGTTAATATTTTTGAGCGAGAACGAGCCTTGAGTAGCTGTTTCTGCGGGGATTACGCCATCACGCAGCTCTTCGGCCAGCGCATCTATCGCTGCCTTAAAGCTGGTGTTACCGCTTACTGCTAATTGGCCGATGGCAGCCTGAAACGCTGAGTTAATTAGCACTGTACCCGACGCATCACGGCGGGCAACTTCATCGGAAAAATCGACAACGGGTGTGCGGAGCACGTTGACACCGCCAAACAAGTTGCTTATTTCACTCAGCGCACTTTCGGCGTTAGCCGCAGAAATTACCTCACCGTTGGCCAACGTTTCGGCGCGTGCAGCCGCCACGGTGGTAAGCGGAGTGATAGCAGCGCTGGTTCGGCTCAAACCGTTAGCCGCTGGAATAATCGAACTAAGTTCAAAGTCATCAGGCAGAGAAATCGGCTCGCCGAAAGCCACAACAAGATTAGTCGACGGGTCCATACCGCAGTTAGGCGATACGTCACAAATCATGGTG
>CAJQNE010000521.1 GCA_905479545.1 uncultured Gammaproteobacteria bacterium
CTCTAACGCTTCAGCATTACCCTGCTCGCGATACTGCTTAAGATAATTGCGGAACAACTTGGCCGCTTTTTTACCCATTTTCGCAATGGCAGCTTCAGCGCGTTGCTCAAAGTCTGGCTCACGGCCAAATACAAAATTGAAGCGCCGGGCAATTTCGCGGGTCAGTTCAACGTGCGATATCTGATCTTCGCCCACCGGCACTAAGTCGGCCCGGTAAACCAAAATATCAGCCGACTGCAGCGCCGGGTAGCCCAGGAAGCCATAAGTCGCCAGATCTTTCTCGCGCAGCTTCTCTTGTTGGTCTTTATAAGTCGGCACCCGCTCCAACCAACTAAGCGGCGTAATCATGCTGAGTAAAACATGCAGTTCAGCATGTTCCGGTACCTGCGACTGCAGAAACATATTGGCCGAACCCGGGTCTATTCCGGCCGCCAACCAGTCCACCGCCATTTGCAGGCTATGGTCCGACAGACTTCCCGTGTCGTCATAATGCGTCGTTAACGCGTGCCAATCAGCCACGAAGAAAAAGCAATCGTATTCATGCTGAAGTTTTAACCAGTTGGCTAATACGCCATGGTAATGGCCTAAATGGAGTGCGCCTGTGGGGCGCATACCGGATACAACGCGACGAGTGTCGGAACTCATAACAACCTTACAATTTTAGAATGCGGCGATTATACGGCCTCAGACGCAGCGGTGTTGCAGGGAGTAAGGGCGCCAACCCGACAACAGCAAACCGGCTTTAGAGAACTGGGTTAACCGAGCAAGCCGCTGGCATCGCCGCGGCCCTGACGAATTAACTCTGGCTCGCTACCACTTAAATCAATCACTGTGGTCATTTCAATACCACAGTGTTCACCGTCGATAATGAGTTCAACCGAGTGCTCCAGCTCCTCACGAATGCTCCAGGCATCGGTAAGCGGCAATTCATCACCGGGCAGAATCAGCGTAGAACTCAGAATCGGCTCGCCCAGCTCAGTCAGTAGGTCATGCACAATCTGATTTTCCGGCACCCGAATGCCAATGTTTTTGCGCTTGCTCCAGGCATTTCGCGGCACTTTTTTACTCGCCGGCAATATGAAGGTGTAAGGCCCCGGCGTATGAGCTTTCAGCACGCGATAAATGGAGTTTTCCACCTGAGCATAGTTGGCGATGGCGCTTAAGTCAGGGCACATCAAGGTGAAATTATGCCGTTCATCCGCCTGCCGGATTTTACGTATCCGTTCCAACGGCTCCTTATCGCCCAGGCGGCAACCCAGCGCGTAGCAGGAGTCAGTGGGGTAAGCGATAAGCCCGCCTTTACGAATTATCTCCACCGCCTGCTTTATAAGGCGCGGCTGTGGATTATCGGGGTGGATCGCAAAAAATTGGCTCATGGCTGACTCATAGCGTGGATATGTTGGGGTTCGGTAATTACAACGGCTTTGCGGATGGCTGTATTATGCGGCGGGTATTAACAATTGCGCGATCTTCTCGTGCGAGAGAACCCGGACACTAATGAGCTTTTTAATAGAACTGTTCCCGATAATAGCGCTGTTTGCCGCCTATAAGTATTTTGGCGACTTCGTCATCGCCTCTGGCTTTATGATGGCGGCTGCCGTTATCCAGCTGGCCTATTACCGTATCGCCCACGGCACCGTAACCCGCCAACAACTTTTCGTCGGCATTCTTATTCTGGTCGCCGGCGGTTTAACGCTGGCATTCGGCGACGGCGCTTTTGTACGACACAAAACCACCGTTATCTATGTTGTGTTCGGCAGTGTCATATTAATTTCTAATTTTATTGGCAAACAGCCCTATTTGGAAAAAATGGTCGGCGAAAAATTTCCCGCCCCAAGCGCTGCATGGCGCAAGGCCACTTTCGCTCTTAGCGGCTTTTTCTATAGCATGGCGGCCGCCAACCACTATGTCGCCACGCACTATTCAGAAGGCACATGGCTAAACTTTAAGCTGTTCGGTTTAACCGCCGCGTCGTTTATTTTTATGACCGCAGTGATCGGTTATTTGTACTCGCAAATTCCCGCCGAACTGCGTGAAAAATTATTCGAGGATGAGCAACCGAAGGATCAACCATAACCATGCTTTACGCCATTATCAGTCAAGACGTCACCAACAGCCTGCCACTCCGTCAACAAGCGCGACCGACCCATTTAGACCGCCTGAACCAGCTGCAGAACGAAGGTCGAATGGTGTTAGCCGGGCCACACCCCGCCATCGATAGCGATACCCCCGGCGATGCTGGTTTTACCGGCAGCCTGGTAGTGGCTGAGTTCGATAGCCTTGAAGCGGCACAGGCCTGGGCCGATGCCGACCCATATGTAGCCGCTGGCGTATACGCCAAGGTAGTCGTAAAACCGTTTAAACAGGTACTACCGGCGTGAGTGATAGCAACGTAATAAACAATGACGAACGCGTATTAGTCATCACTGAGCGCCTGCAAGCCGCACTATCGCCGACCTCGCTGACGGTGGACGATGAAAGTCATCTGCACGCCGGTCACGCCGGTGCAAAAAGCGGTAAGGGTCATTTTGCCGTCCATATTGTTAGCGAAGCCTTTACCGGGCAGCGGCCACTGGCGCGTCACCGGGCGGTTTACGATGCCTTGGGCGACTATACGACCACTGACATCCACGCCCTGAGTATCAGTGCAAAAACACCTGCAGAAACGTCGTAATAGAGAGCTCCTCTAAACCGTTACCCCGGATTTGTTATGAACCCACTCGCCACAACGTTTAAAACCACCCTGTTAGCCTCACTGTTATTGGTGACCGCTTGCGGGGGCGAACCAGAATCGACAGATGCAGCGCGCCCGACTGAGGGACAACCAGCACCAGTGCAGCCGGTCGGCCCCGCGTTAGCAATGGTCGAGCAGCAAGCTGTTACGGAGGGTGAATTTAACGAGTGGTTAAAGCGACGTGGTGTTAAAGACACCAGCAAGCTCAGCGCGGCAAACCGCGATCTCGCGCTGGAAGAACTGATATCGCTGACTGCAATGGCACAGGAAGCCGAAAAGCTGGGCGTCGCCCGACAGCCGGAAATGCTTAATCGCCTTGCCCTACAGCGCAAGACGCTGTTAGCCGATGGTTTACTGGACTATGAATTCAACCAACGGCCGATTAGTGATGCCCAGATTGCCGCGGAATATCAGCGTCGCAAAGCCGATATGTCTATTACCCAATATCACGCACGGCATATTCTGGTGGCCGAGCAACAGTTGGCTCAGGATTTAATTAACCGGCTGAATGGCGGCGAGAACTTCGCCACACTGGCTAGCGAGTTTTCCACCGAGGCCTCAAAGGCGGAAGGCGGCGATTTAGGCTGGTTTGAATTACGTGAAATGGTCAAACCCTTCGCTGATGAAG
>CAJQNE010000522.1 GCA_905479545.1 uncultured Gammaproteobacteria bacterium
ATGATGCGCGGTGAAGGCGATGCGCAGAAGCTCTACTTCGCGGGCAAGTTGAAGATTGGTGGCGACATCATGGCCTCGCAAAAGCTGCAATTCCTGGCTGATATGGATCCGGCTGAAACGCAGGCCTCGCTGAAGAAGGCATTGCAGAACGCGGCTCCGGCGGCTCCGGCTGCCGCTGCATCGACTGAACCGGGCGGTGCCGAGGTAGTGGCTATATTAAGCGACTACGTGGCTGAACATCCTGAGTTGGCTAGCAGCGTTGGTAGGGTGTTCCAGTGGCATGTGAAAAACCCTGATCTCGACTTTGTCCTGGATCTGAAGAATGGGGACGGGGCGGTTACTCTTGGTACTGCCGATAACGACTGCTCTATCGAAATTGATGAAGACAATCTGATGGCGATGATGCGTGGTGAGGGCGATGCCCAGAAGCTCTACTTCGCTGGCAAGTTGAAGATTGGTGGAGACATCATGGCCTCGCAGAAGCTGCAGTTTCTGGCCGACATGGACCCGGCTGAAACGCAGGCCTCGCTGAACAAGGCGTTGCAGAGCGCTGCTCCGGCTGCCAGTCAGCCCGCTAATGCCAAAGTAGCTAAAGAACCGCTTAGTCCGAAAATATTTGCAGCACTTGAAGAGCGTTTGGCAGCTGAAAAATTAGCAGCCAACGGTGCCAGCGGCGTGTTGCAGTTTAATGTGACTGATACTGAAGCTAGCTGGACGTTAGATTTGAGCGGTGATGCGGCCAAACTGACGGAAGGCGGATCAGACACGTCTACCACGATCTTCGGCATTGAAGACGCTGACTTGGCGGCGTTAGTGGCAGGCGAAGCTGAGGTACGTGATTTGTACCAGCGCGGCAAGCTGCGTGTCGATGGCGATGTGAGCCAGGCCCGTGAGCTAGGTTTCTTTAAAGGCCTGATCTAGTTAGTTGATTATGTAGCTGATATGCCTGATTTATCAGGTTCACCGTGAATTAATAAATGTTCGGAGAAATAAAATGCAAAGACGAGTAAACGTAATCGGGGTCGGTATGACCAAATTTGCCAAGCCTGGTGCCAGTGATGACTACCACGTAATGGCCGCTGAAGCGGGCCGCAAAGCTTTGGCTGATGCAGGTATACCCTTCGACGATGTGGAACATGCCTACACAGGTTATGTATATGGCGACTCGACCTGCGGGCAGCGGGCTGTATACGAATTGGGCCTTACCGGAATACCGGTAGTTAACGTCAACAATAACTGTTCTACCGGATCTTCGGCGCTGTATCTGGCACGCCAAGCCATTGAAGGGGGCTTAGCTGAATGTGTGCTGGCTCTGGGTTTCGAGAAAATGGAAAAGGGCGCTCTGGGTGCCAAGTTCAACGACCGCGAAAACCCGATAAGCCAGCACGTTGGCGTAATGGCGGATGTGCAGAGCATTAATGCATCACCGCCGGCCGCGCAAATGTTCGGCGGTGCGGGACGTGAATACCGCTTCGAACACGGCACGAAGAAAGAGACCTTCGCTCAGATTTCGGTAAAAGCAAGGGATCACGCCAGCCGTAACCCTTATGCGCTGTTCAATGAAATATTGACGCTGGAAGAGGTGATGGCTGCACCTGAGGTGTTTGATCCGCTGACTCGCTTTCAGTGTTGTCCGCCTACCTGCGGTGCCGGTGCGGCAATTCTGTGTTCAGATGATTTTGCGAAAAAGCACAATATTAGCAACCCGGTATACATCGCGGCGCAGAGCATGGCGACCGATTTTGCATCAACCTTCGAAGAGAAGTCGATGATCAAGATGGTTGGCTACGACATGTCCAAACATGCGGCTGAACAGGTGTACGAAGAATCGGGTGTTGGGCCAGAGGACGTCAGTGTGGTGGAATTGCACGATTGCTTCACTGCAAACGAGTTGCTGACTTACGAAGCGATTGGACTGTGTCCAGAAGGTGGCGCTGAGAAGTTCATTTGGGACGGCGATAATACCTACGGCGGCCAGGTTGTTACCAACCCCTCCGGTGGCTTGTTGTCGAAAGGACATCCGCTGGGTGCAACCGGGCTGGCGCAGTGTACTGAGCTAGTCTGGCAGCTCCGTGGCCAAGCGGAAAAGCGGCAGGTTGAAGGCGCTAACATCGCGTTACAACATAACCTTGGCCTTGGCGGTGCTTGCGTGATGACGATGTATCGACGTGACTAGTTCGCCGGTGAGTATTTAGCCGTGCTATGGCGCGAGTCAAATGCAGTGGCTCGCGCCTAAATATTCTCCAAAAATACAACAGTCCACGGGTGATTTTGGGCGGCCTCTCGAAGTCCAACGAAGGCATAGTTCACACAGTTCGTGATGTTCGCGTGTTTATGGATTATCTGGAAAATCGCGGCGTGCAACATATGGGTGTGTCAGGCTTTTCGTTGGGTGGGTACACGGCGGCCTTGCTGGCCTGTATCGATGATCGGTTGGCATTCTGTATTCCTAACTCTCCGGTGGTGAGCATCGCTGACTTCTGTAGAGAGTGGCAACCTGCGGGTTACCTGTTAAGTGGAGTTATGCGAAAGAGCGGGGTCGGCATTCAAAAATTGCGCCACGCGTTGGCCGTTCATAGTCCGCTTACATACGCGCCGAAAATAGACGGTGATCGGGTGCTGATTATTGGCGGTGCAGGCGACCGTTTTACACCGCCGCGCCATTTGCGCCTGTTACATGAGCATTTTGGCGCCAATCATTTGCACTGGTTTCCTGGCAATCACCTTATGCATATGCACCAAACTAAATACCTCCGCCTGATGAAGCAGTTTATGGATCAACACTGTGGTATGGCTTCAGCTTAATTTGATGAAACCATGCAAAGCCGTGCCGAGCTTTATCACGACCTTAACTACCACGCTTATGAAGATAAGCTGGATGAGCTTTTTGCCAGCAAAGAAGCGTAGTTACCTTCACTACTAGTCACATCTATTATTAGTTGACTTTATTCAAGAGCAGGAGCGTATTCCAATGACGCAATCAAAAAACGATAAACAGCCGGAACCGAAAATTACCGGTGTTGAGAAGAACAGCACTAAGCCGCGCGTAAAAAAGTCGGTCGCTTTGTCGGGCACCGCAGCGGGGAATACCGCTTTGTGCACGGTAGGCCGCACGGGTAATGACTTGCACTACCGGGGCTACGATATTGCCGACCTGGCTGAAGCCAGCGAGTTTGAAGAAGTTGCCTATTTGCTGGTGCATGGCAAGTTGCCTACAACCGCAGAGTTGTTGGCCTACAAAACGAAATTAAAATCACTGCGGGGCCTGCCCGCGTCGGTTAAAAGCGGGTTGGAGCAAATGCCTGCTGCTGCTCATCCGATGGATGTAATGCGCACCGGTGTATCACTGCTTGGCGGCGTGTTGCCCGAAAAAGATGATCACAACCACACCGGTGCCCGGGATATTGCTGACAAGCTGATGGCGAGCCTCGGTTCGATGCTGTTGTACTGGTACCACTATAGCCATAACGGCAAGCGTATTAATGTTGAAACCGACGATGACTCAATCGGTGGCCACTTCCTGCATTTGTTGCATGGTGAGAAACCCAGTGAGCTTTGGGTGAAATCGATGCATGTCAGTTTAGTGTTGTATGCCGAGCATGAATTTAATGCTTCGACCTTCGCATCACGGGTTATAGCCGGTACTGGCTCCGACATGTATTCCGCTATTTGCGGTGGCATCGGTGCCTTGCGCGGCCCCAAGCACGGTGGTGCCAATGAAGTGGCGTTTGAGATTCAGAAGCGTTATGAAACGCCTGACGAAGCAGCCGCAGACATCAAGCAACGGGTTGCCAATAAGGAAGTGGTTATTGGCTTTGGTCATCCGGTTTATACCATTGCCGATCCCCGTAACAAGATAATAAAAGACGTGGCATTGAAGTTATCGAAAGACCAGAAGAATACCCGGATGTTCGACATCGCCGAGCGGTTGGAAACTGAGATGTGGGACGCGAAAAAAATGTTTCCCAATCTCGATTGGTTCAGCGCAGTGAGTTATCACATGATGGGCGTACCGACTTCTTTGTTCACGCCTTTGTTCGTAATCGCCCGCACTTCGGGCTGGGCGGCGCACGTTATTGAGCAGCGTATCGACGGCAAAATCATTCGTCCCAACGCCAATTACACCGGGCCAGAAAACCTCAAGTTTGAAGCCATTCGTTACCGGAAGTAGGCATTTCGGATAGGGTTTAGGGCATGGTTTTGCCTTTGTTTCTAGCTGGACAATGTCCGGAAATAGCCCGAATGCGTCCGGTTATACAGTTCCCCAATTGGCTCTCCGGGCGGAAAGTGTCTTCACTATTTTAATAAGCGAACGAAACCGTTCGGGCACAAATTAGTTGGGGAGTAGAGAATGAGCGTGATTCCTGTGCAGCAAGAGGAGCTTGGCGGAGCCGATAGCGAACTAACGGCAGTCTTTAATCGTCAGCAGGCAGCGTTCGCCGCACGTAGCGAAGCTTCACCGTTGCAGGAAAGGTTGAGCAATCTGCAGCTGCTCGAAGACGCGTTGCTGGAGCACCGGGCTGAGCTAGTTGAGGCAGTGAACGCCGACTATAACGGTCGGGCCGCCGCAGAAACCCTGGCGGTTGAGATTTTCGGGTTGGTGAATGAGCTGCGCTTTACCCGCAGCAAGCTCAAGCGCTGGATACGGCCTCGCCGGGTGTCTGGCAACCTGAATACCTGGCCTGGCCGTGCCAAGGTGCTGTATCAGCCACTGGGTGTAGTGGGTGTTATGGGGGCGTTTAACTACCCGCTATATCTCACCTTGTCGCCGGTAATCGGCGCATTAGCGGCCGGTAATCACGTGATCGCCAAGCCTTCCGAAATGACACCGCATACCGGTGAGCTGCTGGCCAGAATCATTAACAATATTTTTCCGGCTGAACTGGTAGCGATTAGCAATGGCGGTACAGAACATTCCAAAGCTTTTTCCAGCCTGCCGTTTAACCATCTTATATTCACCGGTTCTACTCGCGTCGGCAAGCTAATAATGGAGCAGGCCGCGAGAAATCTTACGCCGGTCACATTGGAACTGGGTGGTCGCTCACCGACGATTATCGATGAAAATTATTCCATGGAGCGGGCAGTAAATCGCATCGTGCACGCCAAACTTCTTAACGCTGGCCAAACTTGCCTGGCACCTGACCATGTTTGGGTGCCTAAAGCACGTAAGGACGAATTTCTGCATGCGGCCAGAGCTGCTATTAAGCGAATGTACCCAACGCTGGTGAACAGCGCCGACTACACCCGGGTTATTAATGCCCGCGAGCACGACCGTTTGAGTCAATGGCTGGCAGAGGCGGAATCCATGGGTGCCAGCGTTGAAGCGGTTAATCCGGCCAACGAAAATTGCACTGCCGAAAATGGGGTGCTCGCGCCGACGCTGGTGTGGGATTGCCCGGCGGATACGACGCTGCTGAACAATGAAATTTTTGGCCCCATTCTTCCAGTGCTCACTTACCGCTCGATAGATGAGGTAGTGGCTACGGTGAAAGCAGGACCTCGGCCATTGGCGCTGTATTACTTCAGCGATGACCGAGCGAGTGTAGACAAGATTTTGGTAAGCACATTGTCTGGCGGTGTGACGATCAATAATTGTTTGCTACACGTTGCTCAGCATCACCTGCCATTAGGTGGAGTGGGAGACAGTGGAGTTGGCCGCTACCACGGGTTTGACGGCTTTGAAGCATTCTCGCATAAACGCGGGGTATTTCATGCCAGCCGACTGAATAGCGCTCGTTTGCTGCATCCTCCGTTTGGCAAACTTATTCAATGGTTGCTTGGAATTTTATTGCACAAAAAGCTCGTGCGTGAGCGGTTTCCGGATAGGGGGTGATCTTGGATTGCGGCTTTATCGATGGTTTGGGCTAAAACTCGAAACGAAACAATTAGGTAACATCCATGAACACTTATGACTACGACTTCCTCATTATCGGCTCAGGTTTTGGCGGTAGTGTTTCTGCACTACGATTAGCTGAAAAAGGCTATTCGGTCTGTGTGGTAGAAATGGGAAAACGGTGGAGTTCTGAAGATTTTCCGAAGACCAACTGGAATTTCTGGAAGTATTTCTGGAAGCCGGCGCTGGGCATGCGTGGCTTTTTCAGTCTCAAAGTTTTTCGCCATGTGGTTATTGCTCACGGCAATGCAGTTGGTGGTGGGTCGATAGCCTATGCGGCAACATTGCTTGTTCCGCCAAATAGCGTATGGCGCGATGGTTCTTGGGCGGGCCTGGATGACTGGGAAAACGTTATGCCAGCGCACTACGCTACGGCCAAACGTATGCTCGGGGCGGTCAGGTGCGAAGATCAGGGACCAGCTGACCAGACGTTGAGGAAAATGGCTGAGGCCAACGGGTTGGTAGACCGCTTCCAAGCGGTAGATGTTGGCATTTTTTATGGCAACCCGGGTGACGAGAAAGGCAAACAGTATCCCGACCCTTACTTCAATGGTGAAGGCCCGGCACGTAATAGCTGCATGAGTTGCGGCGGCTGTTGCGTCGGCTGTCGTTATAATGCCAAGAACTCACTGGACAAGAACTACCTCTATCTTGCTGAAAAACGTGGTGTTGAGGTATTGGCTGAGACTAAGGTTATCGATGTGCGGTCGCTGAATGGCAAAGCTAACGGTGCGGATGGGTATGAGATATTTACCGAAAAATCCACCGCTTTTTTGGCGAAGCAGCCGCAGCGATTGACCGCCCGTAACGTCATTTTTGCCGCCTCCTCATTGGGCACTCAGGAGTTGCTGTTCCGACTTAAGCAAGGTGAATCGCTACCGGCCATTTCAGATGACTTGGGCAACAGGGTTCGCACAAATGCAGAAGCAGCCTTGGGTGTTCGCTTTCCCGATAAAAACGTTGATATGACGACCGGGCCTTGTATAGCTTCCAGCGTTTATATCGATGATAAAACTCATATTGAAGCGTGTCGTTATCCGCGTGGCTCCGATGCGCTAGGCACCATGACAACAATACTGGGTGGTCGCGACAATCCTGGCCCCGGGCGTATATTCAATTGGCTTGGCACGATGCTGGGTCTGGCTCTGAGTCGGCCACTGGCAACTTTTCGAGTATTGTTTTCGTTTGGGTGGGCGCGGGAAACCGTTGTGTTAATAGCGATGCAGACGATAGACGGGTACATCAATATGCGCCTCAAGCGGCCTTGGTATTGGCCATTCCGCAAGGTGCTTGTAACTAAGGGAGATCGTATCCCGGCCTGCATACCTGAGGCCAATGATTTCGTTCGCAAGGGCGCGGCGGCAGTAGGCGGTTATCCGACGGCGACCGTGCCTGATATTCTGTTTAACGTACCTATGACTGCACACTGCATGGGAGGTTGCGCGATGGCCGAGACGGCTGAGGACGGCGTAATAGACAGCCAGAACCGCGTTTTCGGTTATCAGAACCTGTATGTAATAGACGGTTCCATGCTCGGTGCCAACCTTGGTGTGAATCCGAGCCTCACTATTACTGCACTAGCGGAGCGTGCCATGTCGTTCATTCCGAACAAAAATGAAAGCGAAGTCGATGAAAGCCAATCTTAAGGGTGATGTGTCATGAGTAAAAGATTAAAACCGCTGGATAGGAGCTGGCTGCTAATGCAGTCGGAAGACACGCCGATGCATGTCGCTGCGCTGTTTATATTAGAAAAACCCAGTGATGCATCATCGACGTACTTACGGGATATAGCGGATGAGTTTCGAGCTCGCCGTGATTTTGCGCCGCCTTGGAGTTACAAATTGAAGCAAGGCGTTTTAGCCAAGCTGGTGCCAGCTTGGGTGGAAGATAATGATCTGGACATTGACTATCATCTGAGGCATTCGGCGTTACCCGCGCCTGGCGGTGAGCGTGAATTGGGCATTCTAATATCCCGCCTACACAGCCATCCGTTAGATATGAGCCGTCCGCTCTGGGAAATGCATCTGGTCGAAGGTCTGGAAAACAATCGCTTCGCGATGTATGTGAAAATGCATCATTCGCTAATCGACGGTGTCAGTGGTATGCGTCTTGCTGTACGCACACTGTCGACTGATCCCAACGAAAGGAATATGGCACCTGTCTGGACTTTCGGGGGAAAAAGCTCGAACACGGACAAGGAAAGCGGAAAGAAATCGGTTCGGCAGAAATCTAAGATGTTCGCTTCTCCAGACTTGCAAGTGGTAATGGGCATCGAAAAAGCTCTCCGCCGCTCAGTGCAAGCTGCAATTAGTGATGATAGGGGGTTGGTTGCTCCCTATGCCTCGCCGCATACAGTACTTAGCGAACCCATGAACGGGCAGCGGCGCTTTGCCACTCAACAAGTAGAAATGGCCCTCATAAAGCGTTTAGCGAAGGCTGTAGATGGCACTGTCAATGACATTGTTTTGTACCTTTGTGGGACGGTTCTGCGTCGTTATATGCGCGAAGCCGGTTATTTGCCGAAAAAGTCGCTGACTGCTGCTGTGCCGGTGAGTCTGCGTCAACCCGGCGACGAAAGTGTTGGTGGTAACCAGATTAGTTCAATTTTTGTCTCTCTTGGCACCGACATTGCGGATCCACGGAAGCGTCTTGAAGCAATAAAACACTCGAGTATCGAAGGCAAGCGCCATTTAAAAGAAATGCCGAGCGGCGCGCAGCTACCCTATACGATGATAACGGCTGTCCCCGCACTGCTTGCTCAGATAGCCAACCTGAATAGCGCTGTTGCACCAATGTTCAGCGTTGGTATTTCCAATGTACCCGGCCCGGTAGAGCCACTGTATTTTAATGGTGCTCGGTTGTTAGAGATGTATCCGATTTCGCTGTTGATGAAGGGCGGTGCATTGAATATTACCTGTGTAAGTTGCTCGGGCATGCTCAACTTTGGCTTTACCGGTGCCCGCGACAGTCTGCCGCATCTGCAGCATATGGCGGTATTTCTGAGTGAAGCTGTGAATGAGCTAGAGGTTCTACTAAATAAAAAATAGTAGCAGTGGTATTTCGTAACTTTGCTAGCTGAGCTTCTCAAGCCATTGGTAAGACTCTGGGTCTCGAGAGAGGGGCAAAAGATGAGATCGCCCAATCATTTTAGGGTCGGCTTAATCTCGCTATCAACAATCGACCCAACTACGGTGTCAATCACACAGCTATTTTGTGGCGGTTCGGACTGTAGGGTGTGGTTAAAGCATCTTTCGACACCAAGAACCAGTCAGTTCCCGATGGGTAAATTGTCCGTATTTACCGACTTTTAGTCCGTAAATCACATGGTCTAACTATGGCTCCGGAACTAAGCTTATTCCCGGTATCAACGCGGCCTACTCGTTCCTGTCTGATTTTGGTTCGGCGGCGAATAGTAGTCTGTTTTTGATGCTGTTATGCATGTAACACTCGCTCCGCAGGAATCATTAGGGACAGGACGTTCCGTTTATAGCGGGCAGGGCAGCCCGTTTTTTTTATTCAAAAGCTTCGCTTCAAGGCAATTGAGCATAGGTCAGTACGCGAAGAGCGTCTGGCAAGAGCCTCTAGTGAAGCTGAGCTATCCACAAAGATAGTTAGAAATATAGCGTAATACTCAGGGCTGCTGTTTTTCCTGAGTTAATTATCGTAACGCGCCATCAGAGTGCTGATCTATAAGAACACGGCTTTACACCCGGGAGGGGCAACAATGAGAAGATGCATACGGTTAGCGTTGGCAATTATGTTTTCATTCGCTTACACCGCCGCTTGGGGCTTCAGTTTTGAATATGGTGAGGTTACCGGCTCAATCAAATCGAAAATTTCTGTTGGTGCCACTTGGCGGATGGAGGGGAACGACCCACAATCTCTCGGCAAGCTGAACATTGAAGGTCAGCAGTATTTTTGTGACCCTGGTGGCCCAATTGATGCTTTGGGGGTAGGCTTTTTAGGCGTTCCCGACCCCATTGGCGGTTGTGGACTTTCCGGCTTTGCCCGTATCGCCCAAGCGGAAGGGCACACCGTTCGGCATACCGCCGACGATTCCAAACTGAATTACGACAAGCACGATGTGGTGGCGGCAGCCGCTAAAATGACAACTGATTTTTCGGTACAGTACGGTGACTTTGCCTTTCGGTCCCGTGTTATCGTGACGGCAGATCCGGTAAATACCGATTTCGAAGAAACTCACCCTAACCACTTCTATACCTGCGATCCGGACGGTGCTAATCCTGATGGTGTATGCGGCGCACAGCCGCGAAAAACGCCGCGTCAGAAAGACCGTGGAGAAGACTTGTTCAATGGAATATTCCTAGAAACTGCATATTTTGAGAGTGTTACCGAGTATTTTGAACGGACTCAAGTATGGCGTTTGGGTAAGCAGACGGTTCGTTGGGGGGAGTCGTTAGCTCTACCACTGAACTCACTCAATACTATCAATCCACCCGACGTTAACAGGGTGTTTACTCCAGGGTTTGTGCTCGACGAATTGTTTGATCCTACCAATTTAATCTCATTTTCCTCGGGTTTAACCGATTCTACTTCTATGGAAGCTGTCTACCTACTTGAATGGCAGCCGGTTAACTTGCCTGCTGCGGGCAGCTTTTTTTCCCCAGTCGATGTTGTTGCCGGTACGGGGTTAGGTGGGCGTCGAGCTGGATCACTCGGTGCGGGTAACTCGCGGGAAGATCCGTCGAATTTGCTCGATCGAACTTTTGGAGCAGACCCTAATATTGCCGAATTCGGTCGCGAATGTTTGGCTGACCGGGACGGTGATGGTTTTATTGAAGATGGAGTGTCCAGGCCGGGATTTGATGACGCGCAAGGTAACCTCAACCAGGGTGCCCACCGCGGCGCTATGGTGCTTAGCCAAGATAGTCAGGGCCGCCCCGGGCTTCGCCCAGACCCTAATGAGGGGCTGTTGGATTATACCGGCGGGCGGCAGGGTTGTTTGGTGGAGAGGCGCGCTAAATCGGGAGGCCAGTGGGGAATCAAGTTGAATTGGTTTGCCGACTTATTGGGTGGTTCTGAAATCGGTTTCTATTATCTAAAATACCACAGCCGCTTGCCTTACAATTCTT
>CAJQNE010000523.1 GCA_905479545.1 uncultured Gammaproteobacteria bacterium
GCTCGGTTGCCGAGTACTCGCCCCACTACGCCTACGAACAACACCCGCCAACCACTACCGAATATGATGACGCGGATCGAGTCCTGTTTCGCCGTAGCCCGCTTAATGATGAGGGCGATACCAATGGGTTAGTGGTAGCAATTGGATACGACGGGCTAACAACTAAGCAGATTGACGCAAGAGGCTTGGAAATGCTCAATGTGGTCAATGTGCTTGGTGATACCTTGAGTGTTACCGACTACAACGACAATGGCGTGCCGTGCACTCAAACCTATGAGCACGATCAATATCAAGCGCTTCGTAGGCTAACTGATTGTCAAAACAACGTGGTTGAGATGGACTATGACGTGCGTGGCAATAAGGTTGCCATGCGTGATCCCGACATGGGCAATTGGTCATATGTCTACGATGCGCTAGGGCAGCTACGTTCACAAACCGACGCCAAGGGCGTTAGCAACACTTTAACTTACGATGTGCTGGGTCGCATGAAGACTCGCAGCGAGCCCGAAGGAACCACCGTCTGGGGTTACGACCAGCGCTGGAAAGGGGCAGCTGATTTTGTTAGCGCCCCCAACAGTGATGGTTATCGATCCGATACGTACTACGACAGCTTGGGCAGAGTTATACAGGCCAGGCTCCAGCACAGTGGGAAAAACTTTTCTACGCATACAGAGTATGACGCCCAGAGTCGTCCGTTCCGGATAACTTATCCAAGTGGTCTAAAGGTGACTAACCGATATAACGCCAATTTTGGCTATTTGGAAGAGGTCGATGGTTCCAATGGCAGTGGCCAACCCTATTGGCAGATCGACGATGATCATTTTGATGCGCTCGGCAACATAACCCGCGAGGTCTACGGCAACGGCGTAGTAACCAACCGTAGCTATGACCAAGTGCGCGGTTATCTGAATACGGTTACGGCCGGAAAAAACGATGATATAGACGTGCAGTCCTTAGGTTTTCAGTGGGATTCCGTTGGCAACCTGGAGGTGCGGACGAATTTTAACGCCAATATGGAAGAGCGCTTCTTCTACGACAGCAAAAACCGCTTGGCCTACTCAGAACTAGACGACGTCGAGAATTTACGTGTTACCTACGACGAAGTCGGCAACATTCTAAGCAAATCGAATTTGGGTACTTATGATTACGACGGTGATGAGTCGCCTACCCGACCGCACGCTGTAAAATCAGTCACCAAGCTCGACGGTACCGTGGTGTACTACGAATATGATGCAAACGGCAATATGGTTAACGGTGATGGCCGTGAGATTGAATGGACGTCTTATAACAAACCCAAATACATCCGACAGGCTAAGCAGCGGCCAGCGGGCGACGGCTTGCAGCCGACTAGCAACCCAACGAATGGCTATAACCAGCAATACAGCCCTGCTGCCGATGCTGATGGAAACTTCAAACTTTGGTGGTCAGAAGCACAGGTACCGCAATTAGCCGGTGAAGACTGTGACCTGAATGGCGATGATAGCGTTGAATTTACCCGTCCGGCAGAAGCTGACTCCACTCAAAACCGCATTTACGCGCCAAGTCGGGATTTAGATGGCCGGTTTACGGTTCATTGGTCGCCAGCTTCAGAACGGCCCACCAGCTGGCCGTCGTTCTGTCATAACGATATTTATAGCGTGGCGACCAGTAACCCTACTACTGGCTACAACAAGCAATACACACCCGAACAGGTTTCGCACACAGAAGTGCCGGTTTACTGGTCTGCCGCCGCGCCACTGAACCTGGAGCCAGGTGAATGTCGCTGGAATGAGTATGCCCAGCCCGCCAGTAACCCGAATGGAGCCGCTAACCAACTCCATGTGCCTGCCGCAGACGTAGACGGTGATTTCACCGTGTACTGGTCGGGTGGTTCTGCTAGCCCGGCGAATTGGCCCTCTAGTTGCGGTGCCAATGGCGAAAACTGCTCAGCGCAGCTTAGTGGCTATCGGTTAGCCCATCAGTTAAGTGGTCAGCCAACGTGGGAAACACTATACGAAGGGTCGGCGCGTCAAAAAGAGGTAAGGGTTCGCGAAGACTTTAAGCTTATTCCAATATTGCAGCCAATTCTCACCTTTATTAAGGCGCCATATGCACAGGGAGGTGTCGGCCAGCACAACTTCCGCGCGCAAGCTAAGTATACGCTTACTAATAGCCAAACCGGCACTGTCACTACCCACTATGGTAGTTATTTCAATGCCTCCGGAACTAACAGTGGCGTAACCAATGTAGAGGGATATCCAAGCTGCACCGCAACGTTCAGTAGCTACGACGTTTATCAAGCCAGCAACCCAAACTTTAGTGGTGCACAGCGAATTTATAACGGCACCAATCGAGAGGTAGTTGCCAATCCTCCAGTCGGTGATGTCTACCACCGTATCCGTGCCCGCTATAGCGTTGTTAATAGCCAAGGCGTTACTGACACGAAGTACAGCAACTACTTTTCCGGTAACCAACACACAGTAGTAGAAAATTTCCCGCAGTGTGAAGCAACGTTGGTGGACTATCGCCTTAATGTAGACGATGAGATAGACGGCACCAGCAGCTATACAACCACCGCGCTAAATCAGGCGGTTCAGGTTTACGCCAGTAGTAGTTATGGTGGCTCAGCCCAGCTTTCACTGCAGGCTCGCTATCAAATTACTAAACCACAAACAGGCGAAAGCTCTCTTCATTTTGGCGCTGAGTTTGCCGGGAACAATGTCACTCTAACCGGCAATAGTTATGCTAGTTGCACTGCAGAGCTAAATGGCTTAGTAGTTGAAGCAAGCACAACGCCAGGTTTTGAAAGCACTACTACAGTAGGCAGCTTTGGCGTAGAAGAAGGCAGCTTCAATGTTCAAAATGCCAGCGTTGGTGATCACTATTACCGCGTGCGTCCGGACATTACTGTAACCAATTCTGCAGGAGAGACCGAGCAACGGCTTGGTGAGGCATTCGGTGGTAGGCAACACGTCAACGTAGGTGGCAGCGCAGCAGGAACTACTTTCGGTGAAAGCACCTTTAGTTACGGCCCAAGCAGGGCGCGTTACAAGCACCAAATTAGTAAAACCGTCAATGGTGCCAGCAAGCAAAAAACGGTTTATTACGTCGGTGGTGGCTACGAAGAAGTTGTCGAAAACGGTGAAACTAAAAACCGCCACTTCATTCAGGCGGGCGGCAAAGTCATTGCCGTGTACACCACCAAACCTCAGATTGAGAATGGCTATACCTATAACATTGGCGTAAGCACTCACTATTTGCATCGCGATCATCTTGATTCTGTTGATACTATTACCAACCACGGCGGCACGGTAATAGAACGTAATAGTTTCGATGCTTTTGGCAAACGCCGCTTCCTCGATTGGCAGCCAGATACGATGGGTACGCTGTTATACGACAGCGAAAGCCGTATTCGCCGCGGCTTTACCGGCCACGAACAGTTGGATCACGTCGCGTTAGTTCATATGAACGGCCGGGTCTATGACCCGACGTTGGGGCGCTTCCTCAGTGCTGATCCCAATGTTCAGTTTGCTGAAAGCACTCAGGGTCTGAATCGCTATACTTATGTGAATAACAACCCGCTGAGTTACAACGACCCGAGCGGCTTCTTCCTTAAAAAGTTATTCAAAAAGCTGCAGAATATTACCAAGTACCTTACCGGTTATGAGGCACTAAAGCGCAGCGCCACCCTGCGAATGGGGGCGCAAATATTCGGTGCGGTAGTAAACCTTATTCCTGGTATAGGAACTATTGTTTCTATTCTCATTAACGTCGCTATTGCAGCCCTGAACACCTATTTGGTGACGGGGGATATAGGGGCGTCGTTGCAGGCAGGGGCGTTTACTGCGTTGAGTGCGGGGGCGTCGTTTGGCGTCGGCCAAGCGTTTGGTGCCGCAGGTGGGTTCCTAAACGAAGTGGGGCGAGCGGTAGCTCATGGTGCTGCTCAGGGTGGTTTGGCTGCAGCGCAGGGGGGCAATTTTAAGGCGGCATTTTTAGCTGGTGCGGTGGGCAGTGCAGGTGGCTCCGCCATGGGTAACTCTGGGCTGGACATTAAGTCGGGTGCCGGGAAGGTTGTCGCTGGTGCTGTTGTTGGCGGTACGGCTTCTAAGCTGGGTGGGGGTAAGTTT